>JBFYQB010000180.1:0-4229 GCA_041302955.1 Flavobacteriales bacterium | reverse complement strand
AACCTATATACTGCACTGCGAAACTCTGCCGGCCAACGGGCACACCGTTCAACTCAAACTTTCCGTCAATGTCTGTGGATGCCCCGATGATGGGGTCGCTGTTCAGCAGAATGACGTTGGCACCGATAAGGGGCTGTTCGGTGGTCTGATCGGTGATGATGCCGCGCACCGTTTGGGTGGTCTGGGCAATGGCCATTGTTGCTGATAGCAGCATTATCGATGCGATGATGATGTTTTTCATGATGGAGGGAATTGGTATCGGGTTTTTAGCTGATGAAAGAGAAGGTCAAGGATGCTGTTGCAATGCGGTGAATGGAAAGGGTCATTTCAGCCCACGACCGAGGTCTTCGGCCTTTTGAAGCCATTTCTCCCGCTGCGCTGATGTGGTGGTGCGCACCGCACCGAACGTGGTGAACCGCACAGGGTCGAAGCCCACGAAACCGAAGATCTGTTTGCGCATGATGGTATACTGTGCGGCACTGTAAACGATATGGAACCAGAACTTCGGGCTGTCCATGGTCACCATCAAGCGAATGCTTTTCCCTTTCAGCAGTTTTTCTGGAAAAGGATCGCCCTCCACATAATTGAATGCAAAGCCGGGCATCAGCACGCGGTCTATGAACCCTTTGGTGATGGCAGGCATGCTGCCCCACCATGTCGGATAGACCATCACCACATGGTCGGCCCAGCGGATATCCTCCTGCGCACGCAGCAGGTCGGGTTCCATCACCAGCTCCTCCTTCCTGTGGTAGCCATGAAGAAGGTTCGGGTTGAAATCCAACTCCCCGATGCGCAGCCAGCGCACTTGGATGTCATTTTCTGCGGCTCCTTTCCCGTATGCCTTCAACAAGGCATCACAGAGGCTTCCGGTGGTCGGATGACCAAGAATGAAGAGTACGTTTTTCATGTTCAGAACCTTTTGTAAGTGTCCGTTCGATGGACGATACAAAGGTTCCACCAAGGAAGTGCCCAGCATTTTCGCAGTTGCGAAAGATGTTTGTGGATTTGCGAAAGAGGGCGCTATGCCAAGAAGGCCGATGGCGGTCTACCTGTCCATTTCCTGAACGCTGACGAGAACGAACTGATCTCGTTGAACCCCAGCAGGAAGGCTATCTCGCCAATGTTCAGCGCACCTGCCCGCAAGTGGGTGATGGCGATGTCTCTGCGCACTTCATTGGCTATGTCACGGTAGGTCTTTCCTTCGCTCTGCAGTTTCATCTGCAGACTCCGTGCACTCATGCTCAGGTCTGATGCCAGCTGCTCAATGGTAGGCAGCGAGCCCTTGATGCGCTTGATAAGCTCACGTTTCACCCGTTGCACCATCGGACCCTCGCCAGTCAGTTCGTGCAGACTTTCTGCGGCCATGCGATCGAACAGGGCATAGAGCTGCTCATTGGCCTGCAGCAGCGGTTTGTCGGTAAGGCTCCCATCATAGACCATACAGTTGCGACCTGCATTGAAACGGATGCGGGTTCGGTCTCCGAACAGCTGTTGATACTCCGTCAGGTCATCAGGTGCATCAAACTCGAAATGCACCTCCTTCGGGAATTGCTTCCCAGCGATCAGGTTGAGGATGTTGTACGTGAAACCCAATACATACATCTGAATATTGACGATGTCTGAGAACATGAGCGGTTCTGTGCGGTCAAAGTATAAGGTCACTTCCTTGCCCCGCTCCAGGCTTATCTCATAGAGATCGGTATGCAACCGGGTGTAGCGTACGAAATTCTCAAAGGCCGAAATGAAATTGGGGGAATTGACAATCACGTAACCCGACACACCGAAGGCGCCCATGTTGAATCGTTCCATCACGCGGAACGGTATCTGATGCTGAGGGATATATCTGGTGAGCACCATCCAAATGCGGTCACTCCATTCTAACGGATTGAGACGTTGGTCTGATGCAATGCTGTCGAGATCGATGCCCACCTCGGCACACATCTGACGCTTATCAAAACCATAGCTCGCCACCGCATCAAAGCTTTGGCGATAGAGTGCCGCTATGACGTAGGGATGATGGGTCACCTTGGTCAATGTGCAGTTGCCTTCTTCCGCTCCCGCACCTTGTCCACCTCCTTCACGATGTTCTCGGCAATGAAGATCTTGCCGCTCACGGCTGCTGCAGTGAGCAGCCCGCTCATCAACGCACCACCGATGCCGCAGGTCACGATGTCCTGTCCTGTGAGGTAGAGGTTTTTAATCGCAGTGCGTGGCCGCAGATTCGGATTGCGAAACCGCTCTGGGCTGTGGTCGAGACCATAGATCTCGCCATCCTTGTAGTTCACAAAGTGGGCCGTTGATAGCGGGGTCGAAAGCTCGTAGTAGTCGATCTTGCCTTCCAATTGCGGAAACTGGCGGTAGAGCTCGCCCAGCAACCGTTGGGAATACTGCTCCTTGAACGCCTCATAGTCCTCGCCTCGGTGGTGCCAACGCGTCTCCTCCCATTTGGCGAACCACTCGTAGGGCGCGAGGGTGATCATCTCGATAGTACTCTTGCCCGGATAGCGCGAGGGCCATTCGGGGTCTTTCATGGACGGGAACGAGATGTAGGTGATGGGGAACGGCTTCGATGGGTCGGCCAGATATTCCTTCACACTGCGGTCGTGGTCGTTGTGGGCATACACCCAATAGTTCGTGCTGCCAATGCCCATTTCGCGCAAATCGCCCTTCAGCCCGATGTAGAGGCACACGTGCGATACGCTCGGCTTGGGCGCATCCTCCAAGCGGAAACCGATCTGCTGCTGCACCTGTGGCGATAGCAGCCGCGCCATGGTGTTCAGATAGCCTGCGTTGCTCACGATGATGGGCGCTTCGAGGGTCGAACCGTCTTCCATCCGCACGCCATAGGCCTTGCCATCCTTCACCAGTATCTCTTCCACACCGGCCCGGACAGCGATCTGCCCACCGGCCTTCTCTATCACAGGCGCGATGGTCTCCGCAATGCGTTCACAACCTCCAACAGGGAAACTGCCTCCGTTCCAATAGTGCTTGTTCACCACCGCCTGAATGGCAAAGCTGCCCTCGCCAGGCGGAAGACCATAATCGCCATACTGAGCAGAAAGCACGGCCTTCAGTTCGGCATTGCCGGTCAGCTCGTCCAGCACATCCTTGGTGGTGCGGTCGCTCAGTTCCAAGTATTTCTTGGTCATGAATGGCCCAGCTATCTTGCTCAGGAACGAGGGCAGTATCCGCTCCTTGAAGAAGTTCTTGCCAAGCCCCGAACATCTTCGCACCAGCTCCACATAGCGGTCTATGGCCTGTTCCTCACCTGGGAATCGCGCATAAAGCATCCCCACAAAATTCTCGTAGCCTTTCTTGAAATCATAGACATTCTCCCCGATCACAACGCGGTCATACACCTCGTCCATCTCCTCCCATTTCAGCTCGCAATCGGTGATATGGTCAAAGAGATAGCGCATGAAGGTGAACTCGCGGTGCATCTCGCCCACATAGTGGATGCCCACGTCCCACTCATAATCCTTACGCTTGAACACATGGGTAAAACCACCTGCCACATAGTGCTTCTCCAGCACCAGCACCTTCTTGCCCATCTTGGCCATGATGGCGGCATAGGCTAGTCCGCCCAGCCCTGAACCTATCACAATGGCATCATAGCCCGTTTTCTTTTCTAATCGCTTGAAGGATACGCCTACGCTCATCGGTGGGAGGTTGTATGGTGGAAGGAGGTGCTAAGAAACACAAAATGGAGGCGTGAGTTCAGTTTGCCACGCACTTCGCTATGGCAATAAAATCTTCCACACTCAGTCGCTCAGCTCGCAGCGTTAGCAGGTGCTCATCAGGCGGTGTGGCAAACTGGATGCTGCCCAACGCATTCCGTAATGTCTTTCTCCGCTGTCCGAAACCCGCCTTTACCACCCGCACGAATACCTTCTCATCGCAGCCCAACTCCGTCCGCGTATTGCGTTTCACGCGTATCACGCCCGAATCTACCTTCGGAGGCGGATAGAACACCGCAGGCGGCACCGAGAACAGATATTCGACATCGTACCACGCCTGCAACAACACACTGAGTATACCGTAGGTCTTGGAGCCCGGAGGCGCGGCAAGCCGTTCGGCCACTTCTTTCTGCAACATGCCTACCACCTCTGGAATGTGGTCGCGGTGCTCCAACACCTTGAAGAATATCTGCGAACTGATGTTGTAGGGAAAATTGCCGATGATGGCCAACGGGCCATCGCCAATGGTGTCCAAGTTCATGCGCAGAAAAT
>JBFYQB010000179.1:0-3506 GCA_041302955.1 Flavobacteriales bacterium | reverse complement strand
CCATCAGCCCCATGCGCATCAGGGTGCGGGCATCCTGCCATTGGGTCCATGGGCATTGGCGGCCGTCACGCTCGCGGTGCAGGCGGCCCACCACCTCTATCAGCTGGTCATAGAGCTTATGCTTCTCCTGCGAGAGGCGTTCCTTGGTCCATTTTGCCCCTACTGCGCGGATAAGCGCATCGCGGTCGTATTCAACCTGGCCTAATAGCGCCTCGAAAAGCCGCCTGCGGTCGCGCAGCACAGATCCGTTTCCTTGCGCGAGATGACGTTCGCACACGCGAACCTCTCCTTGGTCCAAACGCTGGATGAACTGGTGTATGACATCGTGTTTCATAGGGCTCCAATTCCTTGATCATCAGACCATAAGACCAACGACCCCCTTCACCTCAGCGCAAGATTTGCAAAAAGTGTGTTTGGTGGCGGAATCTGCCTTACTCGTCCTTTGCGGTAAATCTAACGACAAATACACATGCCAACCTATTCCTTTTCTGTTTCGCACAGTTTCAATCTGGCCACACATCGGGTGGACATCACCTCCACCAACCTGAAAGTGATCAATTCGAGTACCAGCGAGCTGGTCTATAACGAGAGCTATACCAACGGTAAGAGTTTCCGCTGCACGGGCAATACGTTCGAGATCGGTACGCTGACCGCCTCGGAGGTGTTCACCAAGACGGTGGACATGAGCACCAAGAGCGGGAAGATCTGGGTGGTGGAGTCGAACAACGCCAACAAGGTCATTGGTTCCAGTGTGATTGACGATCCGGGGGTATATAACACCTACAACCTCAACCAATGCCCCGTAACGATATCCAAGACCGGGACAACAGCCTACATCAAATGCCCGTGCGAGAGCGAGAGCGGGCCATGTGGCAACACGTGCTACACCTATGGGGATTAGCACCTGACGATAATAGTTGGAACGCCCCGAACCGGCCGCCACTGACATATATGCCTGCATGCCCATTGGGTAATGGGAAGGTGGCCGGGAAGGGGTGATTTTTTAAGGAATGAATACAGCGGAAGCCGAAAAGCTGGGAGAGAGTAGGTGAAGGTTACTTTGAAATTAAAGAACATGGCAAAGTCAGAAGAGAAAACAATTACGCTTACAGATTCACAAAGGTCCAAGGCTCTATATGTGACTGTTGAGCGCTCAACATCCGAGGGTTGGTTTCAGGAAGAAAGACATCTTATCGCAATTGACCTAACCGTCATTTACCAAGAAGTTGCCCCTCCTGTCAAAGTTGAATTGGCTCGTCGGGCAGAGGAGCTAATCGAAAAAAAAGTGCTCATCAGGGGTATTTATGCGGTTGTCGTTCCGACCGAAAACGACCAAATCATTTCTGAAATGAAATTCAAGGTCATTATAGAGGATGACGATGACAATACACTTGCTGAAGTGCCCATGGAAGATTCCAATGATTCTGGTCTATATGAATTCGATTGCAAATTGAGATTTCAATAACACAACAACCATGAAACAACAATCCCTACTTCTCCTCACCCTCTTAATCGCCCTAAGTGGTAGTCTCCATGCTCAAGATTTTCAACAGCTCAGGCCCAATGCCAGTCCCGCGTTCATGCTGCTTGGAGTATCACCCACCGAAATAGAGCGGCCCACGACTCCAAAGGAATTCATTGCAGGCCTGCAGGCAGCCACAGTAAATGGAAACCTAGCACCAAATTTTGCGATGGAGTTCACCCCGTATGAGTTGCTTTCATCCTCACGGAAAGATCCCAATACTGTAAAAGCTCGAAAGTATCTTTTAAATGATGGTTATGGTCTCAACTTGGCCCGTAGCCTAACTATTTCATTTGCCACTTCGGAATCGGACACGGTAGCCTTGGGCACTCTGGGCAATGGCACCTCCGCGGCACTTGGGATAAAACTGCTACTATGTCACGGAAAACTCAACAAGAAAACTACTGCTGCGCTTTGGCATCTTACCAGTGGTTTCTCGGTGTTTAGTATTGTCTCCAACCTGCAGAGTATTATCGATAATAATTATGCGCCCGGAGACGATGTCCCATTGACCGACTTGCAATCAGCATTGCAGAATCAAGTCGTTGCTGAACAACTAATCATCCAGAATGACAATAGGCTCAGTGCCAGCGAAAAATCCAAAGGCATAGCACTGCTGAATGAAAAGGCAACAGAGGTAAACACTGCGCTCGTCTCCAAAGTAAAAGGCCAGACTTCCCTGAAGGCCGGTGAAGCAGTAAGCTTTCTCAATTCATTCACAACTAGTTCGAGGAGTATTCCGGTTGCCGCACTGAATGTGCTGAACAGTAAGTTCGCCTTTGCCCGTGAAGGCTTCATGCTGGAGGCCAATGCCGCATTTCTAGGGCATTTTGTTCAGAACTCTTGGGATTCGCTGCAAGCTGCAAAGTATGCCGTGTGGCTTACCCCATCATACCGGCTAAATCTAAACAAGAATCAGTTTGATGATGTATTGATGCTGGATTTGCTCGCGCTGGTTCGCTACACAGGAAACCACGTGAATGTTGACACAGCCGGTTATTTGGATATGGGTGCCAAACTTCAGTTCACTTTCAACAAGCTGACCATGTCGGCAGAATATGTGGGAAGGATTGTACCTGGATACGAAAACGCTTCGGGAGACATTTTATACACCGACCGTATCACGGGCAGTTTGGAATATGTGCTGAACAACCTGATCACGTTGCGTGCCTCGTTCGGAAGGACTTTCGATGGTAACAGTGCGGTATATGACGACACTTCGGATGGCCTCTTTGGAATGGGCGGTCTGGCTTTGAGTTTCCTTAATAAGCAAGGTTTATAACCCTCTAAATCGCCCCCATGCCCAACCGTCCCAAACCCTTCTCCCCGGCAGACCTGACACCCGACAAGCTGAAGCACCTCTCGATTGAGGAGAGCGATGCCCTCTTCCGCCAATGGCAGCACGAGCGCGCCAAGGCTGGGCCACAGACGGGCAAGGCGCCCAAGGCATGACCTCACTATAAAGGCACTCACTCCACAACTGGAAAACACGACCCTGATAAATCCTCTTACCCTCAACTGCATCGCACCATGACCATCCAACAGAAACTTCTTGTAGGTGCCCTTGGCGGCATCACCCCCACGCTGCTCATCATGTACAGGCTCGACTACTCCGACCTGCTCAACACGGCCGAGCCCGGACTCGTGGTGGGCGGATGCATCAGGGCCCTTTTTGCCGCTGCGTTCGGTGCCTTCATGGTGTTTCTCAACCGATCGGAAGAGAACGTCTACAAGCTCTTCCAACTCGGCATTGCCGCACCCGGCCTGCTCAGCATCATGATAACCGATGTGCGCCCAACAGCCCCGGGCGCCCAGCAGGAGGATGCCGTCACCACCATGGCCGCCCCAGTGCCTGCCCAGACCGGGCTCTCCACCTTTCTCTTCAGCTCGGCCATGGCCCAGGACCAAGGCTTCGGCATCGTGGGTGGCGGCCATCGGCAGGCAGAGCGCAGCGCGGGTGGCAGCACGGGGGTCAAGGTAGAGC
>JBFYQB010000178.1:0-2570 GCA_041302955.1 Flavobacteriales bacterium | reverse complement strand
TTGGCAAACCCACTGAACAATGCGGTCCCTGAAAATGCATTCTCGCCACCAGCGTTCCAATTGACCAAAGCCACCTGATTCACCTGAAGACTGGTGAAACCACCGAATTTCCATCCATCAGGCGTTGTGTCTTTTTCGGTGGCAACCACATTGTCCGATAATGATGTCTTAATAATCGGGTCGGCCGCGAGCGAAGGTGAGAACTGAAAAAGCATGCCCAAAGCAGAGATGAACGTCAATGCGCGCTTCATGAACTGGAAATTTAGAGAAGGTTAAAGTTTATTGTACTCGTGCCAAACGAATTGTACGAGTTCGCGGACATACTCGCTGGAAAAATCGAATCTAATGCCAGCCTCGGCATAAATCTCGCCAATGGGACAGGTATAACCCAAACGCAATGCAGCCTCATACTTGTCAAGCGCCAACTCGGGGTTGGCTCTGTAATTGCGCCATACGGCAATCGCCCCAAGTTGAGCGATAGCATATTCTATATAGTAGAATGGTACTTCAAATATGTGCATCTGCTTCTGCCACATCTTGCAAAGCTCAGATTCATATCCTGAATGATTGACAATGGAGCTGCCAAAACGAGCATGGATCTTCATCCATTCAGCATCGCGTTCGGCCACCGTGTGATTCGGATTTTCATAAACCCAATGCTGAAAGCTATCAATAGTGGCCACCCACGGCAGTACAGATATTATTCTTGAAAGGTGCTCTTTTCGTGCGCGGCTCAACTCGGCCTTATCTGCGAAAAACACATCCCAATGATCGAACGATATCAACTCCATTCCCATACTGGCCAGTTCAGCAACCTCAGAAGGCAGACTCTTGAATGCTGTTATTTCCAGATCACGACTCAAGAAAGAATGCACGGCATGGCCACCTTCATGTACCATAGTGATGAGGTCGCGGACATTTCCCACCGAATTCATAAAAATGAAAGGCACACCGGTCTCATATAACGGATAATTGAAACCTCCAGGAGCCTTGCCCAACCTGGATCCGAGATCAAGGTGGCCCATCTTCAACATCAGATTCAAGTATTCACCGTAAGCAGGACGTATCCTGTTGAAGCACTCTATAGTGCGGGAGATAAGCTGCTCGTCATTTTCGAATGGCTGAAGCCCAATCCTGCCTTCAGGATCCACATCAAGATCCCAAGGCCGCAGACTCTTCACGCCCAGATACTGTTTGCGTTCAGTATCCATGGCATTTATCAACGGTACACATTCGACTGCGATAGCCTCATGAAATGCCTTGCATTCTTCTACGCCATAATCGAATCGACCTAGAGCATCCAACTTGTAATCGCGGAAATTGGCATAGTCAGCATTGAGCGCAATTTCATGACGCAACGCTACCAACTCATTGAAAAGATCATCCAATTCTTTTGCCTTGGCCATGCGCGCAGCCCCAATTTTCTGAAAGACGGCCTCTCGAAGTTCCCTATCGGTATCCTTCAACATATTGGCGGCCATCTGCAGGGTCAGATTCTGACCATTGTGTTCGATGGACATACCGCCCATGATGACACCGAATTTCTGCTGCAATTGCTGCATATGGGTGCCAAGCGGAATGTTCTTGTCTCTGAACTGCTTTATCTGCATGCGCACCGCACGCAGATAGATGTCATATCCTGTGCTGCTTAATTCACTGACAAACGGAGAGTTGAGCAGTTTATGATTGAACTGATCCGTATACGTAGCTGCCTTCGGATCTATTTCCGTAACCAGAAAATCGAAAGCCTTGGCAAATTCAGCATTTGCGGTATCTATGTTCATGCGGATGTAACGCCATCCGGTCTCTTCACTAATTGCAGCTTCAAGTTCACTAAGATCACTTACCCATTTGTGCAACTGGGCAACAGAAGTGATAGGACGATCAAGTAGATCCTCGAAAAAAGGTTCTACTGCGGTCCAACTGTCCAACGCGAAATCAGCGGGTAGGAAAAACCGCTCGGGTTTCACGGGCAGGTGAGTCTCTGTTGATACACTCATTCAATAAAAGAGAAAGGTGATTGATGCTTATACTTTACCTGACTTCCGCTGGGTTGACACCGTGGCCTTGGCCTTTGCCGTTGGCACTTTTGCTTTTGGAGTCTGTGTTTTCGGAGCAGCGGTCTTGGCTACAGCATCATCAGCCTTTGCTGCTTTTGCCGATTTCTTTTCTTCTGAAGCGGTCTCTTCTTTGGGTTCATCCTTTACGGCAAGACCTTTCTCTGCCAAGATATTGAACCACTGAAAAAGCTTCTTAATGTCGGAAGTATACACCCTTTCCCTATCAAAAGTGGGCAGCACTGATGCAAGAAGCTCACGGAGTTCATCATTGCTGGCCTTTTTGGGGTCGGCAACGGGTTTGCCGCCTGTCTTTTCAATTATGCTGGCATACACCTGCTTCAAAGGAACATCATCGCCTTGGGTATAAATGCTGATGTCGTCCAACGCAAGTATCTTCTGCGAGGTATATGCGGGCATGCGCTTGCCATCAGTAAGCGACTCGACCACAAGGCCACCTTTCATCTGACTTACCATTTTGAAAAGACCGGGATGACCGGCAATAGAAAGAAT
>JBFYQB010000177.1:0-9645 GCA_041302955.1 Flavobacteriales bacterium | reverse complement strand
TAGCTATTTGGATCTGGAAAGCGATAGTCGCCCGTTGCCGGTCGTAACTGTTACTGCCACCGATGCCTCGGCTCTTTCCTCCAATCAGATATGCGTTGGTGGGTCGGTCAAAGCATCAAACACTGCTGCTGCGTTCGGCACAGAAGTGGATTATAAATGGGAAGTATATAGCGGGACAACGGCACCAACAAAGGCAAGCTCGCCAGGCACAACAGTGTTTACTTCTTCGGTTGCGAATCCAACCTTTGGGCCGTTTACAACAGCGGGCACATATATAGTAAGGTACCAAGAGCGGGATCTGTGCTGTGGTTGGTCCATTCCCGCTTTTACAACAATTACTGTAAATGCAGACCCCACGGCACCTACAGATATCACATTCAGTAGTCCTGCCAGCGGTAGTCAGATTTGCGCAGGTTCAACCATCGCGGTAAGCGGAGCCTCTGGAGGCACAGGTGGAATACCCGCTTACACCTATGAATACTCCTATGATAACGGCAGTGGATATGGAAGCTATGGAACAGCTCCCTTATTTACCGCTCAAGAAGGTGCAAATAGTGTAAAAGTCAGAATTCAGGCAATATCTATTGCGGGCTGTGATGCCTCAACAGATCATACTGAAACCATCACAGGTAATCCTATACCAATAGGCGTAGCAGGTCCTTCTTCTCAGGAAATTTGCAGTGGGCAAACAGCTGCTGTTAGTTTCAGCACCAGTAATAACGTAACGGGAACCACTTTTGCCTGGACACGAAATAATACCACCAATGTTACAGGTTTGGCTGCAAGCGGAAGCGGCAATATCTCCTCCACTCTATCATTGGGCGGTGGTGTAACAACAGCACAAACAGTAACATTTACAATAACACCTACTGGGCCCACTCCCACTAACTGTGCTGGAATCAGTTTTACAGCTACGGTTATCGTCAATCCAAATCCGACTGTTACACCCACCAATAACGGTCCTGTTTGTGAGGGCAGCACACTTACCCTTACAGGAGGGGGTGCCGCTGGAACATCTCCCTATACGTATGCATGGTCCGGCCCAGGTAGCTTTGCAAGCACTGGAAGTCCATTAAGCCGAACTTCCAGCACGCCTGCCATGTCTGGCACTTATACCGTAGTGGTAACTGACAATAAAAGCTGTACGGCTACAAACACTACGGTCGCCACGGTAAATGCAACAAGTGTGGCTGGTACAATAGGCACATCGGGCAATGGCAGTATCATATGCAACGGAGAGGGTACTACCATCACTACAGCTGGTGCTACTGGTACAAGTTTTCAATGGCAACAGGGGCCTACAAGCTCAGGTGCATGGACGACCGTTGGAACTAATGCGGCACCCACATTCAGCACCGGAAATCTTTCCACAGGTACCTATTATTACCGTGTCAATGTATCCAATGGTGTTTGTCCTGCTGCAACATCCGGTGCGGTGGCCATTTCTGTCTACGCACCTGCCACTTCTAATGCAGGCACCGATGTTACTGTTTGCAGTGGCGCAGTATATACTTTGACCGGTTCATCAGTGGGAGGTAGTGCTACTACAGGCACATGGTCTATTCAGTCTGCTACTGGCACTATGACAACCAATTCGTCACAATTGAGTCTCGCCACGCCTACCCTTACACCCAGTTCAATCACCTTTTCACCTGCAGGAACAAATACAGGCACGGTAACACTGCGTCTTACCACAGATGACCCAGCCGGTACTTGCCCGGCAGTGCAGGATGAAGTAGTTATTACAATAGTGGCCGACCCCGCTTTGAGCGCTCCGACCGCTTTGACCACCATCTGCAGTGGAGGATCTGTAAACCTCACGTCAACTCTTACTGGCGGAACTGGAACACAGACACCCATATGGGAATACTCTGCTAATGGCTCAAGTGGTTGGGCGACCGTGTCAAACGGCACTCCAGCCGGATCTCTTTATACCAATCAGACCACTGGAACACTTACTGTAACAGGAATAACAGCTGTAGCAAGTCATTATTATAGAAGAAGTCTGGCAGCTACTGGCGCTGGCTGCAATTCCGTAAGCACGAATGGGCAAATCACCGTTGTAGCGGATCCCACTATAAATACGCAACCTACAGGCACAACAATTTGCGCTGGGACAAATTATGTCATCAGCACTTCGATCAGTAATGGTACAGGGCTCAATTATCAATGGCAGTATTTCAATGGCAGCGCGTGGGCAAGCGTTGGCGCCAATCTGCCAGCAGCAGGATTCAGCTATACCAATCCGACCTCTGCTTCAATGACCATCAGCACTACCGTGTCGACCCTGGCCGCTAACACTTATCAGTTCAGATGTTCGGTCACCAGCGGCAGTGGCTGTGACCCGAATCCTTTGAACACAAATGGTGTGACGGTTAATGTAGTCGCTGCTACTATAAATTCCGGTTTTCGTACTTGGACAGGAATGATAGATACCGATTGGGACAAACCACTTAACTGGGACTGCGGTGGGGTGCCTATCAACACGACCAACGTTTGGATTCCTGCCACGACCACTACGAACAACTACCCTGTTATTGTGAATGGTCAGGTGGCCAACTGTCGCACCATTGAGCTGCTAGGCGTTGCACCTCCGGACAGAATCATCATTCAGACAGGCGGAACGCTGAACATAGTCAGTCCATAGGGCATGCGAAATCTAAAACCTATCTGATCCGTGTGATTCTCGTGCAAACTTCAACCCGTTGTTAAGCATGAACATCGGGTTGATAATGATGACGGCAGTCGCCTCATACCATCGGAAACCGTTGCGCGCCATGGCCATAGTACCCCGATGCACCAGTTCTCCTATCACGATACCCGCGAGTGGAGTAACGATAAGGTCTTGAATACTGGGCTGTTCCAGTCCCGATTCAAGAACGTATTCCCAGACCAGCACCTGCCCCAGGCAGAACAATGACGATTGCCAGATACGGGCATTCTGCGAGCGCACAGCATTGTAGAACAACGAGCCCTGATAAGGATGGCCCACATAATTGAGATACCACTTGTCGCTATCAAAAACAGGGGGCGAGGTGAAGGCCCGTTCCATATTACTGCCATAGTTGGAGAAGGAGCTGTATCTCCATCCACTTATCTCCGTAGGAAGCGCGGCCAAGGTGGCGTATCCCAGACCTTCGAAAGCGTGGACAAGAAGGCCGCCACGAAGCATCTTGCGAGCGAAAGTTCCTTGTTCATTGCGTAGGTGAAGCTGCCCATTATCGCTTGTGAATGGAAGAAAACGGCCACGGCCGTGCGACATTGCATCTGTGTCCGTAGTGTCTATCTGGGCCAATGCAAAGCCTGGAAGTATGACAAGTAACACTAGTAACTGGCGCGTCATGCAGCAAAGTTAGTTTGCGGAGCATGGGCAGGAAACTACTCTCACAGTTGGTAGTTACTTTCGCCAGACCTTCATTTTTTCCATGCAATCTGCCATGTTTTTCAAAAGACTTGTCCAACTTGCGGTGATACTCGCACCAATGTTGACCTCCTCAGCCCAACAACCCCCTATATGCGGGGCGGATGAACTGCGTATCTCCACGCTAAGAGAAATGCCCAGAGTGGCAGATGCAGTGGCGAGGCGCCAAGCGGAACTGGACCGTTTTTCGGAGCAGTATAGCGCAAATGCAGCATTGCGCGGTGGCGAGCCCGAGGTGTTCACCATCCCTGTGGTGTTCCATGTCATCCATCAATATGGAACGGAGAACATCAGCGATGCACAGTTGAAGGATGGCATCCGTGTGTGCAACGCCACATTCCGCAAAACATCACCAGATACTGCCATCATTGTAGATGCATTCAAACCCATCCATGCCGATTGCGGCATCGAGTTCCGATTGGCAACCAAAGACCCGGACGGCAACTGCCATAGCGGCATCAACCGCATTGCGTCTCCACTCGGGGCTGCGGGCGACCATGCCGTGAAATCGTTGGTGCATTGGGACCCGACCCGCTATCTTAACATCTATGTGGTAAGCAATGCGGCCGGCCTCGCGGGCCATGCGGTGTGGCCTGCAGATGCGGACACCATCCCAGAATGGGACGGCATCGTGATGTCGCACAACTATGTGGGCGCCATCGGCACCTCGGACGAGACACGTTCGGTGGTATTTGCCCACGAATGCGGCCACTATCTCAATTTGCACCATATATGGGGTGGCAACAATGTGCCCGACTTCTTCTATCTGCCGGTGGCGCAGGCCGAGAACTGCGATCATGACGATCTGGTGGACGACACTCCGAACACCATAGGGTGGCAGAGTTGCAACCTGAACGGTGCCTCGTGCGGCAACGAGGTGGACAACGTGCAGAACGCCATGGACTATTCGTATTGCAACATCATGTTCACGCAGGGGCAGCGCGACAGGATGCGGGCCTGCCTCAATTCGCCCATTGCCGCGCGGAACAACCTCTGGCAGCAGTCCAATCTTATTGCCACGGGCGTATTGCCCGAGCCTGCGCCCTTGTGCGCGGCCGACCTTACAGCCGACCGCACGGCCGTTTGCCCCAACACCGACAACGTCATCACGTTCTCCAGCACGTCCTATCATGGAGTGGTGGATTCGCTAAGGTGGAGCTTTCCGGGTGGTGTGCCGAGCACGTCAGCACTGGCCGCTCCGGCCATTACCTATGCCACACCGGGCACCTATGATGTGACATTGCGGGCCTACGCGGGCGAAGCATGGGTGGAAACTACGGAACCGGCTTTCATCTCCGTGCTTTCCGTCAGCTCGGTCGGGTATCCGTATTCCGAATCATTTGAAGAGCCGCTGGTGCTGGACGGTGCATCGTGGTCCAGAAGTAGCTTGGACAACGAGAACCGTTGGGAGCTGACCGATGCCGCCAGCTCGGATGGGACGCGTTCGGCCGTGCTTGATAATTGGGAGAGCGGCACCATGACCCGCGATGAGCTGTTCGCACCTCCCATAGACCTGACGGGTGCAAGCCAGATGAAGGTGGCCTTCAAGTATGCCTTTGCAGGCAACGCGCAGCCTTTGGGCAGCGACCGACTCCAATTCATGGTGACGCGCAACTGCGAGACCAACTGGACCACGCGACTGAGCCTTTCTGGCGAGGCATTGCAGACCGCTGCGGTGCAGGCGGCCCCGTTCGTGCCTACGGCAGACCAATGGGTGCAAGAAGTGGTTAACATCCCTGCGCTGTACTTTGACGAGGGCTTCCGCTTCAAGTTCGTCCATACATCTGCCGGAGGCAACAGGCTGTATATCGATGATATCAATGTGGACATCAATGCATCGGTGCAGGATATGGCACTACTGTCAGGGCTGAGCATCCATCCCAACCCGGTGAGCACCACCCTTCATTTCGCCATGACCACCGAAAGGGCAACACGGGTGACAATACAGGTGATGGATCTGGCTGGTCGCACAGTGCAAAGCAGGACGCAGCAAGACCTTATGCCAGGCACATCGCACCACAGGATGCATGTGGAAGAATTGAGCGCAGGCATGTACATCCTGAGCATTGTGGGCGAAGATGGCGCCATGGCACAACGGTTTGCAGTGCAGCCGTGAAGCGCCTGTTGCGGGCATATCTGACGCTTTGGGTATCGTGGGCGGGGATGCAGGTGGCCTGCGCGCAACAGCCCGTTGACCCGGACACGATCCCTGTCAACTTCATCCAGACCATCGGCACGCACAACAGTTACCGCAGGCCGATGGAGAAGCGCGTGATGCGCACCCTGAGGCTCATAGACCTCTTTTATGGGAAGAACCCAAGCCCTGCCGAGCAGTTGGAGTATGCACATCTGCCATTCGACCAGCAGTTCGGCACTTATGGTGTCCGCGGGTTGGAGATAGATATTCACCACGACCCCGAAGGCGGGCGGTATTATCGCACCAAAGGGAACATTGCAGGGGCAAGGCCATCTGTGGCAGCCGACTCCATGATGCTGCGGCCGGGCATGAAGGTGTTCCATATTGCCGACATCGACTACAATTCGCATTACCGCACGTTCAGAGAGGCGCTACGGGCGGTGAAGGCGTGGAGTGAGACCCATCCGCGCCACATGCCCATCTATATCCTTGTGGAACCGAAGGAGGAAGGCGTGGGCGACCATGTGAAAGGACTGGGATTTGTGACCGTGCTGCCCTTCGACAAGCAGGCGTTGAACGATGTGGATGCGGAGATCCGCGAGGTGTTTGCCGATGACACAGGCAGGGTTTTCCGCCCTGACGACCTGCGCAGGGGACATGTTTCACTCAAAGAATCGGTGCTCACCGATGGTTGGCCACGGCTGCGGGACATGCGCGGCAAGGTGGTGTTCATCATCAATGGCAGCATGCGCCATACGGACATGTATGCCGAGGGCCACGCCTCGTTTGCCGGCCGGATGATGTTCTCCTTCTCGTCACCGGATCGCGATGATGCAGCCTTCATAAAGCGGGACGATGCCTTTGCGCTCGACATCCCCGAACTGGTGCAGCAGGGCTTCATGGTGCGGACGCGTACCGACAGCCCCGGCCATGAGGCGCGCGCCAACGACCATCGCACCAAGGATGCAGCCATGCTGAGCGGTGCGCAGCTCCTCTGCACCGACTATCCCCTGCCCGACCCCACTCTATCGCCTTTCCAAGTGGGCTTCGAAAATGGCGCGCTTGGAAAATTCAATTTTATGATGAGTGAGGAATGGAGCGTGGTGAGTTGGGAATAGGCAGGTAATAATGACAGCATAGGCCTGAAAACCGCGATAACCGCCATAGCCTGATCTCCTCTTTCGTGCACAAACCGTCCTAAACCAAGTATCAGCTCACGGCTAGCCCATCACTCGAAAGAAATATCGGTTCAGATTCTTCCGAAGGCACATTCCCAAATTGGAAGGTCAATCCTGAAGCTTCAAGATGCCATTGTAAAAATTTGCAATGGCATCCTGAACGTTCAGCATGTATATGTAAAAATATGCAATGGCATCCTGAACATTCAGAATGCGTATGTATAAGTTTACAATGGCATCCTGAACGTTCAGAGTATATATGTAAATATTTACAATGGCATCCTGAACGTTCAGGATACATATGTATAAATATGCAATGCCATCCTGAACGTTCAGGATGCATATGTAAAAATACGCAATGGCATTCTGAAGCTTCCGGAGGCACATCCTAAAATCGGGATGCCATTCATTGATTCTCAGGAATCAAGTTACAGAACGGGAAGTACTCCTTGAACGGATATCATTTGGCAAGGGGCGCTTTGGTCACCCATGATGAAGGAAAACAGCAAGGCAAGCCCAAAGTAGAGGCACTGGATGCTGCGTTGACACTAGTGCCACGATCCTATTATGGATGCCCTACCTTTGGTGACGAACGAACAGTTGACCGTGAGGAGCATACTTCTTCTTCTGGTGGGGGCGCTGGTGGCGGCAGGCGCTGCAAGCTATCTGGACACCGCCAAGCCCGATGCCGACAGGCAGACCGCGCACATCCGTGAGGCATTTGCCGCACTGGAGCAGCGCACCGAGGCGGTGTTGCAGCAAGTGGCGCAGGGCGAACAGACCATGACCACGCTGCGCCCCTTATGGAGCACCGAGGGCATTGGCGCAGTGATCTACGAGAATGGGCTTGCCAAGGAATGGAGCACCAAACTGATCCCCTTCCGAGCCAGCATAGGCCCGCGTGACGGGGTAGACAACGGCCTGGTGCTGCTGCGCAACGGCTGGTACCTGTGCCGCACCACCGAGCGCGATGGGCGGCTGCTGGCAGTTTTCACACTGGTGCGCACGGATGTGGGCTTCGAGAACCGCCATGTGCGCAGCGGATGGAACAGCCAGATGGCCATAGATGATGCCCATACGCTTACCTATGCCGAAACAGGCACTTTCGCCCTGCATCATGCCGATGGCACTGTGGCCGGACATGTGCGGCTCAATGGCCATGCCGATGCGGCCGCGTATGCGTCCATCGCTGCGCTGCTGTGGGTTGTGGGACTCATATTGGTGGCCTTGCTGCTATGGCATGTGGCCAACAGGCTGGAGCGCAGCTATGGCGCGTTGCGGGCCGGAGTGGCGCTCAGCGCGGTGCTCATCGGCATCAGAGCGCTGATGGTATGGACCAAGGTCCCGGGCGCGCTCTATGCCATTGAGCTTTTCGGACCTGCACAATATGCCTCATCGGCCGCGCTGCCCTCGTTGGGCGATGTGGTGCTCCATGTGCTTTGTGCCATGGTCATTGCGCTGCGGTTGCAACGGGTGGCGCTGCCCATTGGCGAGGCAAAGCCCTATCGCAACTGGCTGCTGCTGGCTGCTGCGCATCTGGCCGTTTGGCCGGTGCATGCACTGCTGCGTTCACTGGTGGTGGATGCAGCCTTTCCGCTCGACCTCAACATGCCGTTTGCCCTGACGTGGTACAGCATCATCGGTCTGGCCACGGTGTTCATCGTGCTGGTGTGCTACTATCTGGTGCTCGGATGGCTGGTGAGGCAAGTGCATCCTGTAGGGAGCAGATGGACCAGTGTGCTGGTGCCTCTTGCGGCCGGATGGCTGCTGTGTGCCGGGCTGGCATGGGGCCGGAGCGAATTGCTGCCCATGTTGGTGATGGGCGGACTGACAGCGGCATTCATGCTGGCCATCCGCATCGTCAGCGCCCGGCTCAAGGGGTTCTCGCTGTTCACCCCGGCCGTGCTGATGTTCACCTTGTTCGCCACCGTGGTGCTGCAGACCGAGCTGCACCGCAACGAGCACCTGCGTAGAGAGGCTCTTGCCCGCAAGCTCAATATGCAGCAGGACCCCATAACCGAATACCTCTTCAAGGAACTGGAAGAAACCCTGCAGACCGACCGCGACCTGCGCAACGCCCTTGCCCGCCTGCCAGACAATGACGCCCAAGTGTTGGAACTGCTGCACCGCAGGTTGGGCTACGACCATTGGAACCGCTACAGGGCAGTGGCCAACCTTTTTGATGTGAATGGACACATGCTGGCCACCGACCTGCCATTGGCCGGACCCAATTATCACGAGATGGAGCAGCAGTTCGCGACATCGCGGCCCACCATGTGGGATAATCTGCGCTATACCGGAAATTGGGAGAAGGAAGGCAGCTATCTGGCCCGCCTCGTGTTTGAAGGCCGAAGGACCAAGCCGGACCTCTACCTCTACCTGCGGCTCATACCGCTGCGCTCGGAGGATGTGCCGGGATTCACCGACCTGTTCATTGATGAGGGTGTGTCCATTACCCGTGCTTTGGAGGGATACTCCTTTGCCCGCTATGTGGACGGAGAACTTCAGGATCAGGGCGGAGAGATAAAGTATGGCCTGCGGCCCGATATGTTCGGAACCATTGCCGGAGAATTTGCCTGCACCGTCAGTGAAGGGGCCGACCATCTGGTCTATCGGCCATTTGAGGGCACGCTCGTGGTGGTGAGCCGCAAAGAGCCCACGCTGCTCGACCATCTGACCATCTTCTCCTACCTGTTTCTCTTCAATTTCGGCTGTGTGGTGCTCCTGGCCTTGGCCGAAGGCACATTGCTGCGCTCCTTCGTGGCCCACAGAAGTTTCCGCAACCGCATCAACCTGGCCATGGCGGGCATGCTCACCATATCGCTGCTGCTCATCGGGCTGCTCACGGTCTATTATGTGGTGAATGAATATCGTGACAGGAACCGTGCACTCATCACCGAAAAATCGCA
>JBFYQB010000176.1:0-4975 GCA_041302955.1 Flavobacteriales bacterium | reverse complement strand
TACATAGGGCCCAATGCAGTACGGGCGGGCGATTAGTCTGCTCTGCTCACCTTGTACACTACCCTGAGCGGACTGCTGTTATTTATGCACTGCTAAAACACACGGCCGCTCCACCTCTATCTATCAGCGATCGCCATGGCCTTGGCTGTACTTACCAAAAGCATCACCGGACTACTGTTCGTCCCCGCATTTATGCTCTTTGCACTGCTGCATGGGCAACTGACCACACTGCTCCAAAACAGGCACTTCTACCTGTCCACCGCTCTATTTCTGGGCATTACACTGGGCTATTACATGCTTCGCGAGATGCGCAATGACGGCTATCTGAGTGCTGTGCAGCTCAACGAACTGGGGGGGCGCTATCTGCAGGTGATTGAGCATCATGCACAGAACTCTTGGTTCTATTTCAACCGTATTACCGAACAGCGATTTGCTGCATGGCATCTGCTGCTGCCATGCGGGTTGGCTGTAGGCTTCTTGCATCGGGATGGTCGCATGAGCCGCATTACGCAATTCTCAGCATTGATGGTGATCGTTTTCTTCATCGTTATCTCTACTGCCAAGACCAAACTCGAATGGTATGACGTACCGATGTATCCTTTCATGGCCATCATCGTTGCCAACTTCATCCATTTTGTTTTCCAAGTGCTGCGGTCCAATGCCTCTATCAACAGTATGTTGCGCTTCAACGTGGCTCCGTTCATCCTGCTGTTTCTTATCACCATCCGCCCCTATCAGCAGATTCTCTCCATCAGCTATTTCCCAAAGGAGAATGCCGTGGACAAGAACCTTTTCGAGCTTACCTACTACCTGAGGGACGCCATCAGAGAAAAACATTACCTGAATGGCACACATGTAGCCTATGTGGGCATGAACACCAACAATCTGTTCTATGTGAACATCCTGAAGGACAAAGGCGTGAATATCGATTTCAAAGAGCACACCTCCCTTGCCACGGGAGACCGCATAGTGGCCCAGCAGGCACTTGTGAAAGCCTACATCGAGGACAACTACTCTTTTGAATTGACTGAGAAAACTGGCAATGTGATGCACTACACCATTGGCGAACGGAAGGCCAAAAACACCTCTGATCTTTGATCAGTGATCAAATGACACACGCAGCTGGCCATAAAAAAACTCCCATGACCATAATGGCCATGAGAGTTTTCAAGGATGAATTCGGTAGATATTACTCGTTAGGAAGTGCAGCTGTGGTAGTTGCCTTTGCAGCAACTCTGGTGCTCTTCACTTCGGTGGCGGCACTTGCGCTGCTCGATGAGCAGTCTTTCTTCTCTGTAGATGCATCAGCACCCATTTTGGCAGCACAGCAGGCCTTCTTACCTCCTTTGTTACAGCTCTTCTCAGTAGCTGGCGCAGCTTCTGTGGTAGTGGTGGCGCTTTGTGCCATTGAAATGCCAAGACCCATTACAAGCATGGCTGCGGATGTCATGATGAACTTTTTCATGTGATTTGAATTTTCGGTTTAAATGATGGGACAAGTTTACGGATTTAGCACTACACAGATGGTGCCAAAAATCACTAAAGGCATCAGGCCACATGATCAAAAGGCAAGTATCGCGCTAATGGCTAATTTTCGCACTTCAAAGCTATGCCTCATGTCACTTACCCGAACTCAGGTTCTGAATGCCACACAGATCGCTCATAAGATCGATCGCATTGCCTTCGAGATCTATGAGAATCACTACAACGAGAAGCAGATAATCATAGGTGGCATTTCGGGCAATGGCATGCGACTGGCCGAACTGATTGCCGCCCGCCTGCGTGTCATTTCCTCCGTGGAGATTAAACTGGTGGAGGTCTTGGTTGACAAGAAAGACCCGCTTGCTACGGCCGCTTATGTGGAGCTCGAAAAGGAGGACGTCCGCGACAAGGTGGTAATATTGGTGGACGATGTACTGAACAGTGGCAAGACGCTCATCTATGGGGTTCGGCATTTCCTTCAGGTGCGCCTCAAGGCGCTTCATACAGCGGTGCTCATTGACCGCGACCACAAACGTTTCCCTGTAAAAGCAGACCACGTAGGTCTTTCGCTCAGCACCACATTACAAGAGCATGTCACCGTCATCTTGAACGGTGAAATGGCCGTCTATTTGGACTGATCCAAAATTCGGGAGGCCAGCACTGCAATATCGTTAACCTCTTCTGTGAGAGTTATATGTGCCTTAATGTAATACTCTTCCCGAGAGGCCAAATGTGGCTCAATATGTTTCACCAACTGTTCGCCAGTTGACCCATTTAGCAATGGACGGTCTTCGGGCGATGCTTCCAACCGTGCAGCCAGCACTTCAGGAGTTTGTTTCAAGTATACTACTATACCAGCAGCTTTCATCTGAATCATGTTGTCTTCAAAACACGGTGTTCCACCTCCGGTCGAAACAACAATATCTTCCAATACAAGGACCTTTGCCAGTGCTTCTGCTTCCACAGCTCTGAAGGCTGCTTCTCCCCTTGTGCGGATGATATCGGCAACCGTACAGCCTTGCTCTGCTGTAATAAATGCATCAAGGTCCAGCCAAGATGATTGCAAAACCTCGGCCAACTTCCTGCCCAAGGTAGTTTTACCACTACCCATATACCCTATAAGGAATATGCGCATCAGGCAATGGGCGAATTAGGCTCCTTGGCCAAAGCGTCATACACCATCCTGTCCACCAATCGAGGAAAAAACTTGCGCAGAAAGGCAGCCAGCTTGCCCTGAGTGGTCAGCACAACTTCGTGCTTGCGGTTCACCACACCGTTGTAAACATGGTCTGCCACCTCTTCTGAGGTCATCATCTTCTTCTCTTCGCGGGGCGATTCGCCTTGCAAGGAACCATTGGCTGTGAGGGCCACATTGCGGATGTTACTCTCTGTATATCCCGGACAAACCGTCATCACATGCAATCCCGTCTTCAGATTCTCTACCCGAAGTGCATCCAAGAAACCCTGCATGGCGAATTTGGAAGCCGAATAACCCGTTCGGCCGGGCAATCCCTGAAATCCGGCAATAGAAGACACACCGACCACAGAGCCTTTGTGCTTCAACAATTGGCCCATCGCATACTTGGTGCAATAGACCGTACCGAAGAAGTTTATCTCCATGAGTTGACGCATCACATCAAGGTCAAGGTCCTTGAAAAGGGCCCGCATTGAAATGCCAGCGTTGTTGATAAGCACATCTATCCGCCCAAAGCGATTTAGGGCCTCGTTGATAAGGCGCACGCAGTCCTCTTCCTTGCTCACATCGCCTACTACGGAAAGAACTTCAGCGCCTTTTGCCAAGAGCTCAGCTTCTACCAGTTTCAGATTTTCCGCACTACGTGCAGAAATGACAACTCGGGCACCTTGAGCTGCAAATTTGAAAGCACACGCTTTGCCAATGCCCGAACTTCCTCCTGTAATGATGACCACCTTATCCTTCATGGTGACTTTCGTATTTGTGAATCAGCGATAGGTGCAAACATATCGCTTATCACGTTGTTCGGTCGCCTCAAGCAATGATGTTAAATCACACCTCGAAATACTCACATTTGCACCGCCCAACGCCACATATCCGATGAATCCCAACGCATTCGTAGCAAAGTACATCAAGCAGGTGGAGATGATCGGTGTACTTATGCGCATCAGCAGTTTCACGGTGGTCAGCTGGATGGGACCCGAAAGCCCATTCATGTTCGTTTGGATCTTCAACACCATAGATGCCGTGATGCTCACATGGTGCTCGGCCATAAAACGCGACCCCGCATATACTTTGCTCAACGGATTCTGGATCCTGGTTGGCATAGTAGGCATGGCCCGCGCAGGCAACATGATCCATTAGGATGGATGGCAGAACTGCTTCTTTCACTACGTGGAATGGCGTAATTGGAAAAGATGTTCAAACTTTAAGTTTATCCTAATGTAATTGCTCGTGTGATAATTAGAAAGTTTTGTTTACTTTGTCGCCCCTTGCCTGATAGCAAGGAGCGAATGGCAATGCAGGAAAAGTTGGGGAAAAACCCCGCTCTGCAAAGTATCGCAAACTGATATTGAAAAAATGGGAAGACCGCCAACACGACCGAAGAAGCTGAAAGACGGCTGGTATGTAGAAGTAAGGAACATGGGTTCAAAGACCGGCATCAAGCTTAGGCGCGATGATGAGATCGGTATGAATCAGGCCATTGAAGAATATGGCAAATCGAAGGACGTTATCATTCTGGGAGAATCCAAGAATGGTAAATGGGTGAACGAAGAGAAGGAAAAGAAGGCTGCCAGAAAGAAGAAGACCGACTAAGGTCACTTCTTGGCCCGTCTGCCTATGGCGAATGCGGCCCAACTCAACAGGAATCCTGCACTACTGCTTATTAGGGCAAGCAGCACTCCTCCTGTAAAATACTGCACGAAATTGTCATGGATGTTGTCGAGGGTCAAACTCGATAGGTCATCCGTGTGCAATGGTTCGGCTCCAAAGAGACGACTGCCTATCCAATAGCTCAGGTAGATGATGACCGGAATCATCGGAGGCACACTGATATTTGCTGCAGTGATAAACAACACCTTGTTCAGACGGAGGAAAATAGCTGTTGGAATTCCAGTGAGAAGCTGAAATCCCCAAATGGGCAAGAGGCCGAAGAACACGCCAAGCCCAATGCTACTTGCCTTACGGAGATTGCTCTCTCGAGGATTGATGGCCTCATCGCGAATCAACTTGAGTATCCGGCCACCACTTAGCAATCGCTTTGGCAGATAGTAGAGCAAGGCCAACAGCACGAGATACGTATTCAGCATGCTGATGCGGGTGAAATCGGGGCCAGGACGGAAATGCGAAACCCTTTCATTCGGGTCGTACTTCACTTGAATAGGCACAGGAATGAAGTGCACACCACGCCACCCCAACTTCACGATGACCTCCACCTCAAATTCAAATCTGTTGGTGAATAGCCAGAGCTTCTGCACCTTTTTAAGCGGGTAGAGACGGAAGCCTGTCTGCGTGTCA
>JBFYQB010000175.1:0-4406 GCA_041302955.1 Flavobacteriales bacterium | reverse complement strand
GGATCCACCACCAGCGCTATCATCAGCGTATCTGCAACAGCAACTATTTCCTTTTTTGATGTGTCGCCCGGCACAAGCCCCGATAATGTTTGATCGACCAGTCCGCTCACCTTGCCCTGCATGAAATCGGTTGTTCCTTCTGGAATGATGATGCCCAGCTGATACTCACCCTTACGGATGGATTCGCGCAATTCGGCCTCTGCCACGGCCTTGCCCCCAAGGCTGTCGGTGGTGTGGAACACGCTCGAACTTTGCAGTCCTAGGCGCACCAATGTGGCCACTTCGCCTTTGTCGTTGTCCAAAAAAAGTACAGGAATACTCTGCTCGCTGTAGTCGCGGAACGGGGCGTCTTGCACGATGGCCATGATGATGACCAACCCCAGTGGCATGGCAAACAGCACAGCCAGCCCCGCCCTGTCGCGCAGCAGCACCAGCACTTCTTTTATTGTGGCAGCCCAGAGCCTCATCATCAGTTGCGAAGCGCTTTGCCAGTGAGTTTGAGAAAGATGTCTTCCAAACTGGCGCATTCAGGATTAGACGTCAGCAGTTCTGATGGAGCGCCTTGTGCTATGAGTTTTCCATGGTCGATGATGCCGATGCTGTCGCACATCCGCTCTGCCTCGTCCATGTGGTGACTGGTGTAGATGATAGTGGTCCCGCTGGTGTTAAGCTTGTGCAGATACTCGTTTATCATGGCCCGAGACTGTACATCTATGCCCACGGTCGGCTCGTCAAGGAACAGTATGCGGGGAGCATGCAGCAGACCCACAATGAGGTTCACCCTGCGTTTCATTCCACCCGAATACGTTCCCACTACTTTGTCGGCCTTCTCTGCCAGTCCGAACTCATCGAGCAATTGGGTGATGCGTGGATTGAGCACTTTGGTGGCTATGCCATACATCGCCCCGTAAAACTTAAGGTTCTCGCGGGCGGTCAAGGTGTCGTAGAGCGCAATGTCCTGCGGCACGACCCCAAGCAGCGGCTTCACTTTCGAAAGCTCATTCGGCAGTTCATAGCCGAGTACACTTGCCTTACCTGATGTGGCACTCAAGAGTCCGCAAAGGATGGAAAGTGTGGTGGTCTTGCCCGCACCGTTCGGCCCCAATAGTCCGAAGAATCTGCCTTCTTCCACCGTCAGGTCAAGACCATCCACCGCAGGTGCATCAGCACCGGGATAGGTCTTGAACAGTTGTTGAATATGGATGGCGGCAGGCACGTCTTTACAATTTCACCTTCATCAACCGCTGAAAGAAGTCGCGCTCCTTGTGGCCGCATTCGTCCACAATGTCGGCCAGCGCATCGAACGAACCGTTCATCCCATCGCGGCCCTTCACAGCCCGGCCCGCCTCGTAGGCAAAAGCCCGCCAACGGTCGCCTATCAGGGTCATCTCTGCCGCCATCGGCACCAGTTCGGGAATGTCGTAGGTGTCGGCATACTCCCTTAGGAAGGCCGCATACATGAAGCGGAAACCACCACCGCCAGTGCCTATCTCCTCCTGCATCCGCACCACTTGGCCCAAGTAGAGCTTGCTCTTGCGGTCGCCCTGCTTCTCGGGCCATTGGCGCATGTGCTTGGCCAAGTAGTTGATGGCCCTGCCCCCGAACAGCGGCACTGGGATGGTGCCCATGTCCTTGGCTGTCTGGCCGATGCCCTTCATAGCCGCCTTCCGCAGGTCAACGCCCGCAGGCACCTTGGTGGGGAAATACATCCGTCCGTTGGTGTTGGGCATTCCCTTGGCAAAGCGTGCGCGCACCAAGGCGTTGGGCGCAATGATGGTTGGTTCCTCCATCACAGGGTCGCTCACCAGATAGTCGTTGCCCTCCTTACCATAGATTACAATATTGTGTGCATTGAAATGGAAGCGGAACGCCTTCGGCAGATAGGGCAAATAGAACACACTAGTGAGCATCCCAACAGGCAGGCCGCGCTCCAAGGTCTCGTCCAGTTCGCGCATGGCACTCTCGGGGCTGCGATAGCTGTGGCGTTCGAAGCTGATGCCTGTGCGCTTGCTGAATTTCTTGAAGATGTCGCCTGGCATGTTGCGATAGCTGGCTATCGGAATGCCATTGATCTTGATGAACGGGAAGAAGCTGAAGAACAGCCCAGACCCGATGCCGAAGGCCATCGGCTCGCTCACCTGCAGCCCATGGAAACCCATCAGGTTGGATATGACGCCCGTTTCGCAGTGGGCCGACTGATGATGTTCAAAAGGGGTGCGGATGTCAGGCATTCGGTGCTTTGTCAACGGTCTTCAATTCATCCACGGTGATCTGGAACACATCCGCGTAGCGCTGCAACACGGACGGGCTCAATTTGTTGAAGGCCGATGGCCGAAAATGCCACCACACCCGCCAGCGGAACATGCCCATGTGGTCGGCCAACATGCCCAATTCCATCAGGTTCTTCTCCATGTGATAGCGCAGTGGCGACCATTCTCCTTTGAGGAATTGCTGCCGTGCCTGCTCCACATTTTCGTTGATGGCGTCCCATGCCTGCTCCATCACCACATTCTCCGGTTCCCAGCCCACGCTGGCCACCTTGTCGTAGCGGCCCTCTTCGTCCACGGCATATTTCACCACCTTGAACTTGCCTTCGAGCAGCTTGCCGTCATCCTGTGGAACTTCTTCTTTTTTCATGAAATGGCTGTTAGCTGCTGGCCTTTAACCGCAAGCGACATTGGAACATGAAACCTTGACCATCATTGCTCTGCATCGCTCAAAAAAACCTTCATCTCGCAGGATGCCAGCAACATATCTCCCCTAAAAACCTCGCCTTGAACTACGGTCATGTTGCCAATGACATTCAACTCAGTAATCGTGGTGTGCACTATTTCTCCCACCATAGGAAGGGCATGCACTTCAAAATCTTTCAAAGCAGCGATGAAGCCCACTGGTGGTTTGCCAGGGCCTTCGCCCATCGGCATCTGCGCAAAGGCGTAGCCCGAACGAATGGCAGCGCTCTGGGCAATGTGTTCCATCAGTCCGGAAGGCAATAGTCGGCCATCACGTAAGAACAGATTCCCTTCTTCTACGGTGAACAAGGCCTTGGATATCTTTGGGCCGTGTTCCAACAGCCCATGCACCATCACGATGGGTTCGCGCTGCGGGATGAACGTCAGCACATTCTCCCTCGAAACCAACATCTGTTGCACCATACCGCGAAATTAACCCAAAGGGTTCAGCACACTGTGAGCAGGGCGTAGGAATAGGAGAACCTTGCGCTCTCTGGAACCATCAGCAACAGCTTGTCTCCAACCTTGAGGCGGTTTGAATTGAAAATTTCCTCCAGCATCAGGTAAATGGATGCGGATCCCACGTTGCCGACACGGGTCAGGTTTGTGAACCATTTCTCTTCTGGAATCTCCATTCCTCTCCCCTTCAATTCATCAAATACCTTCTGCTTGAAGAAATTGGATGACAGATGAGGAAGGAAATAGGAAATTGCGCTGATGTCGAGTCCACGTCTTTGACATATCTCTTCAAGGAATTCTCCACCAAGCGGAACGATATTAGAACTCAGCAGCTTCACATCCTGCTTCATGCTGAAAACTGCCTTTTCGGCCCATTGCGTTGGCGTATACTGTTTCCAACTTCTGACACTTCCGTCCGCTTCTTTATCGGATGACGAGTACATACAGGTTTCAAACCGGTGTGCAAACGACCGTCCTTCAATCCATTCTATCTTGAGCGAAAGACCCTTGTCATTGGGTCTGTTGCGCAGCAAAGCCGCACCAGCACCATCACTCAACATCCATCTAAGGAAATCTTTCTCAAAGCCGATGGATGGATTCTTTTCCAATTCAGCCACCTTGGCACTGTCTTCATTACCTTCGAACAGATGCGCCATCATCATGGGCGAAATAAGCTCAGAACCCGCGGTGATGGCACTTGTGCTCTCACCTGCGAGAATGCTCAGATAGCCATATTTCATGGCATGCATGCCCGAGCAACATGCCCCAGAAGGGGAGATGAGTTCTACGGGAAAATCCAACAGTCCATGAATCATGGCTGTGTGCGATGGCAAGGTCTGGTCTGGCGCAGATGTTCCGCATGCAATGATGTCCGTGTTCCTGATGCTGAACTCTTCAGATTCCAGTCCCATGATGGCATTGACTGCCATCTGAGCATTGCTGTAATGCAACTTGCCCGTCTTGTCTATGGAATAATAGCGCTGTTGGATGCCATTGTTGCGCAGCACAATGGAGCGCGAACGCGATGGCTTTCCACCTATCATGCCCAGATAGGACTCCATCTCCTCATTGGGAATGGGGCCGTGTGGCAGAAATTTCGAAAGTGATGTGATGTATACTCCGCTCAATTTATGGCGTTGAAAAGGTGCCTTTTAAGGGCGCACAAAGGTAGGTCTGAGTAGCGATCTTGCAAGGACATTGAAACAGTTACGCTCA
>JBFYQB010000174.1:0-2928 GCA_041302955.1 Flavobacteriales bacterium | reverse complement strand
CCCATGGAGCGCGGCAGCGCAACCGTCCAACAGCCGCTCCTGCGCCTCCACAGGCATGTAGTGCAGCACATCCTTGATAATGAAACAGTCGGCCGGCTGGGGCGCATAGTGCATCAGGTCGCCTTGCGCAAAACGCACGTTGCCGCCATCGTAGTAGCCCGTTTGCGCCACCTGCACCTTCTCCTCGTCATAGTCGATGCCGACCACGTTGCGCTTGCGGCCCTGCATGGCCAGCAGGGTGCTCAGGTAGCCATAGCCACAGCCAAGGTCGTAGATGGTGCCCTGCTGCGGCACATGGCGGATGATATCTTCGAAATTGCGCTCCAGCATCAGCTTGATGCGCACGTACCACTCCAGCACCGGGCCTTTGTAGAAATAGGTGCGCCTCACCTGATCGGCAAAGAAATGGGGCGTTTCCACCTCGGCCCGAACTGCCTCGTATTCCTCCTTGAAATAGCGCGCAATGCCCTTGGTGCGCGCGCTGTATCCGTCCCCAAAGCGCAGGTCATCGGGCGTTATGCGCGGCAGATACTTGATGGTCATCAGGCTCTTGTTAACCGCAAAATCGCCTTTGCGCAGCGCCTTGCCCACCCCGTGCAATACCACGGGCAGGATGTCCAACTGCATCTGTTCGGCAAGGTAGAATGCCCCTTTCTTGAACCGTCCTATGCGGCCATCGCGGCTCCGCGTTCCTTCTGGGAAGATGAGGATGGAATAGCCCTGGTCTATCTTCTCGCGGATCTTGGGCAGGTTGAACGAGGTCTCGTCCTTGGCGTGGATGTACTCCACATAGCGGATGAAGAACCCGAAGAAGGGCGAGTTCCACACCCAGTCGTTGGTCACCAGCAGGAGCTTGTCGCTGCTGCCTATCATCAGCATCAGGTCAACGAACGAGGAATGGTTGGCGATGAGGATGGCGGGCCGGCTCAGGTCGTCCTTGCCCAGCCACCGCTGACGGGCGTGCAGCATGATGTCCACATCCGAGCGCAGCAGTTTGCTGATAAGGAACATCATGATGCGCTGCCTCCGCTGCTTGCCAATGGGGATCGGTATCAGCACAATAAGGATGCTCGACAGGATGAGGCAGCCGATGAGGAACCACCCGAAGGCGATGGATGCCGTGATGATGTCCACCAGCGTCAATGGTCCAAAGCCGCGCTTCACCCGCGATTCGATGAGCGCGCCATACAACAGCGGTTGCAATGTGAGCGAGGCCACCAGCACGCACACCATGCCCAGCACACTGAGCGTGGCAATGCTATGCAGCGCAGGATGCTTGCTGAAGATGAGCACCCCCGTGCCGATCACGGTGGTGATGCCCGAAAGGATGATGCTGCTGCGGAACGACTTCAGCTTATCCACACCATACTTATAACGGCTCAGTATCGCATCGGAATTGAAGATGGAATAATCGTCCCCAAGGCCGAAGATGAACGTGGTGATGAGCACATTCACCATGTTGAACTTGATGCCCGTCAGCCCACAGATGCCCATGATCCATACCCAACTGACCACCATGGGCAGGAAGGTGATGACCGCCAGCTCGATGCGGCCATACGTCAGCAACAGAATGATGAACACCATCGCTGACGATAGCATCAGGATGAAGTTGAGGTCGGCACTCACGGTGTTCACAAGGTCGAGGGCCAGCGAACTGCGCGCTACTACTTCCAAGTTGGGGGCCTCCTGCGCCAGACCGTCTTTGTAGGCATCCTTGTCCACCTTCGGCAGATTGACCGTGCTCACCACTGTGTATTGCGCATCATCGGCATACACGAGGTCGCGGTACATCTCATTCTCCAAAAGATGTTCGGTGTAGAAGGCCTCAGTTGGCGCAGCCACAGGCACCAACAGCTCGGCATAGGTATCGAAGAACGCAGGCTTGAAACCAAGCTCCGCACCATGCTTGCGGATGCGTTGCAGCAATGCCGGGTCGGTCACATGGCGGTTCCACGCCTCCACACTGCGTTTCATTTCTTCCGGAGAAAGGAAAACACTCGTGAGCGATGTGGTGCGGGCAGTCGTGTCCGACATTTCCATCTTGCCCATCCCTGCGATGGCCTCTCCCAACGTATTCCCCGAACTCAGCACGAACAGGCTCTCGCGGTCTCCCTTGCCAACAATGATATCCTGCGCGCGCTGCATCTCGGCAGGGAAATAATTGATGCGATTCAGGTCGTCCTCAAACTGCACATCGCCCGCATATTGCCAAAAGAAGATGGTGAGCGAAACGATGGTGAGGAAACCGATCAGCTTCACCTTGGCGGAGGGACGAGGGACGAAGGACGAGGGGCGCGTTTCTGCTGTTGACGCTTCTACCTCTTCGTCCCCATTTTTAATTCCCCTAATTCCCACAATATGCGGCAGCACTAATAGCGCGAAAATGGCGGTGCCGATCAGGCTCAATCCCGCAAACGTCCCAAAGTCGGCAAGCACCTGCGAGTGCAGCAGATTGAGGCAGAAGAACACCATCACCGTGGTGGCACAGCCCAACAGCATAGGTGCGGCAATATCCTTCAGCGTGGCCGATATGGAACCCGTTTCCTTGTAATGATTGAAGAAATGGAAGCTGTAGTCGATGGCAATGCCCAGCACGATCGTGCCTGCGGCAATGCTGATGGCCGAAATGCTTCCTTTCCATGCCGCAATGATGCCCAAGGCGAACAGGATGCCGAAAAGTGGCGGCAGGAAGAACAGCACAGGCGTAACGATGCTGCGGAAATAGACGATGAGCAGCAGCAGGATGAGTCCACCAGCAAGCCATCCCACCAGCGTGGAGTCCTTCTTGATCTGCCGCGAATTGCCCACTGCGATCACTGGCCCACCGAAAAGCAGGATGTCGGCCTGAGCGAGATTGATTCGGTCATCCTTCCCTCGCAATGACGCGAGTTCTGTGCTGACAATGGCCTCCAGCGTATCCACCATCAG
>JBFYQB010000173.1:0-16148 GCA_041302955.1 Flavobacteriales bacterium | reverse complement strand
CGACAACGCGGTGCTGCACATTGCCGGTTCGGGAGATGTGGAGCGCGAGATGCAGCAGCTTGTCATCCAGTTGGGACTTCAGCACCGCGTGCATTTCCTCGGGCGCATCCCATTTGCGGAGCTAGCCACCATCACCCGCACCGCTTCGATCGGCATTTCGTTCGAAGAGAAATTCGGGCTCAATTATGAATACTCATTGCCCAACAAGCTTTTCGATTACATCCACGCTGGGGTTCCCGTGCTTGTGGCCGATCTGCCTGCCATGGCCGCCATTGTTCGGGAGAATGGAGTGGGGGAGGTGCTCCTTTCTCGCGACCCGAAAGACGTTGCGCAGCAACTTCAAGGCATGTTGGATGCGGATAAACAGGCCGAGTGGCGCAAAAGCTGCCATCTTGCTGCGCTGCGTCTCAATTGGCAGGAGGAAGTGAAAGCACTGGAAAGAACCTTGGACACTATGCATGGATAGGCATCTGCATGTTATCGCCTTCGATGTCCCCTTTCCCGCCAACTATGGGGGTGTCATCGATGTGTATCACAAGGTGCGGGCATTGGCCGAGCTGGGGGTGAAGGTGCATCTGCATTGCTTTGAATATGGACGAAAGCCCGCCAAGGAACTGAATGCCATCTGCGCCAGCGTGCATTATTACAAGCGCCACACCACCCAGAGCTACCTCTTTCATCGCAAGCCCTACATCGTGGTGACCCGCGAATCGGAACAGCTCATGACCCGATTGCTCAAGGACAGGCATCCTATCCTGTTCGAAGGGCTGCACACCTGTCTTATGTTGGATGATGCCCGCCTTGCCAACCGCCACAAGGTGGTGCGCACCCACAACATCGAGCATCATTATTATGAGAACCTCGCGAAGGTGGAGCGCAACCCGTTCAAGCGGTACTATTTCAGCAACGAGGCCGATAAGCTGAAGCGGTTCGAGCGGGTGCTGTGCAATGCGCAGGGCGTGGCGGCCATTTCGCAGGCAGACGCGGACTATCTGGACAAGAACTATCCCAATGTGCGCCACATCACAGCCTTCCATCCCAACACGGCAGTCGAGTCGCTTGTGGGCCGTGGCGACTACTGCCTCTATCACGGCAATCTGGATGTGGGCGAGAACAACGAGGCCGCGCTCTATCTGGTGAGGAAGATATTCAGCAACACGAAGACCCCGCTGGTCATTGCGGGTAACAGGCCCTCGCGCGAACTCCGAGCGGAGGTGGCCAAACACGCGCATATCGATCTGCGCGCCAATCTCAGCACCGAGGCCATCCACGACCTTGTGCGCCATGCGCAGGTCAATGTGCTGCCCACTTTTCAGGCCACAGGCATCAAGCTCAAGTTGCTGGCCGCCCTCTACATGGGCCGTCATTGCGTGGTCAATCCGCCCATGGTCAGCCTAACGGGACTCGAATCCTTGTGCAGAGTAGAGGAGAGCGACAAGCGCTTCATAGCGGCTGTGGAATCTCTTTTCAAGAAGGATTTTTCGGAAGAGGATATTGCTCGGAGAAAGGAGATCCTGCTGCTCAACTTCTCCAATCATACCACGGCCGGATACCTTATGACGCTGCTATTTCCGTGAATCGGTCGTTCCTACTTTTGAACAGTTATTGTGAATATGAAACAATTCCCTCTCCTCTTGTTGCTCCTGCTGGTGGTCTTTGGTACTCCGTCCTGCGACAGCTCTGACGATTATCCCGGCCTCAGTGCGGTCTCCAACTTCGGCTCCAATCCGGGCGACCTGGACATGTTCCTGTTCGAACCTTCATCGCCTACGGCAGATATGCCGCTGGTGGTGGCCCTGCACGGGTGCAGCCAATCGGCAGCCGACATGGCCGACCTGACGCGATGGAACGAGTTGGGGGAGAAGTACGGCTTCTATGTCATCTATCCAGAGCAGCGCACACTTAACAACGTTTCGCTCTGCTTCAATTGGTTTCAGACCAAGGACATTGACCGCAATCAGGGCGAAAGCCGCTCCATCCGAAGCATGGTGCAGCACATGGTGCAGCATTACCCCATCGATCCGCAACGCGTCTATGTGACAGGGCTTTCGGCCGGGGCAGCCATGACCTCGGTGATGCTGGCCAACCATCCCGATATGTTCGCTGCCGGGGCGGTGTTCGGTGGTGGGCCCGCGCGGGCAGCCACAGATGTCTTTCAGTCAATGTCAGTTATGGCTGGCAATGTCAGCAAGAGTGAGGAGGAATGGGGGAATCTTGCTCGTTCTCAGAATGGTGGGCATATTGGGTCATTCCCGTTACTCGCTATTTTTCATGGCACAGATGATGATGTGGTGAGCCCAAATAATGCTGGTGAACTGGTGAAACAATGGACAAACCTACATGGCACGGACGCCACAGCCGATGAGGCGATCACAGGCTATCAGGGAGCAATAGACGTGCAAAGGGCTATTTATCGCAACGGTCAGGGACAAGATGTCGTAGCGCGTTACACGGTGAGCAATATGGGTCACGCTATCCCAGTTTTTTCAGGGGCTTGCCGCCATCAAGGGGGCAGTTCTTCCACCTTTGCAACCGAAAAGAACTTCTTCTCCACCTATTGGACGGCCGTTTTCTTCGGTATTATTCCACCAAATAGGGTAAGCGGCCCGTCAGCGGTTGTTGCCGGTCAGGACAGCGTGATCTTTTCAGTGCCCCACTACCAAGGCTCCACCTACCAATGGCAACTGCCGGATGGTTGTGCCATGTCAAATGGCGCTGGCACTTCCTCCATTCTAGTGAATTGGGGCAATGTGGCCGGTTCTGTGGAAGTTACCGAGACCGATTCCAACGGTTGCCAGTATGTGCATGAAGGTGCCGAGGTTAGCTTTTAACACTTGCTTGCAAAAGCCCTTGTTACGTCACTTCAGGACACAAAAAATGGGGTAAGCTGACTGTGTCGCACCGCTACAACCACCTGCCTTTGCTGCATTCCTGCCCTGGAGGATTAAGTGGGAGCTGGTCGCACAGGACTTACCCCGCGACAAATGTAGTACTCGGATCGGCATTTGCGACAATGAGTTTCAGCCAATGTGCGTTCCTATATTTGCCGTTCAACTGAATAACTTGCAATGAGACACGCTATGAACTGGGGCGCGGTGCTTGGGCTGTTGCTCATCATGCTTTCCCTAACGCTCTATCTGCTTGAAATGAGCGAATCGGGAGCCGCAGGTGTTTCGTATGCACTGATAATCGGAGTGATCTGCTATGGTATCCTGCAGCGTAGAAAGGAACAGGACGGTTTTATCACCTATGGCGAAGGTTTGGCTACTGGAACAGCAATAGCTTTTTTCGGTGGTGTTATTGCGGGGTTCTACAGTTTCATCCATATGAGCTTCATAGACACCGAACAGTTAGCTCGCTTGTTGGTGAATATGGAAGACCAGCTTTTTGAGCAAGATTTACCTCAGTCGCAAATAGACATGATGATGGGCATGTACGACAAAATATTTCGTCCTATACCCATGTTCTTCATGTCCATTTTTGGAAGTGCTTTTTTTGGATTTATCGTTTCACTTATCGCTGCCGCCATTTTCAAGAAGAATGACGAGTCGTTCGAGGCCAATTTCAAGTAAGTGCAGCTATCCTTGGTAATTCCACTTTTCAACGAGGCAGAGTCGCTGCCCGAGCTCACTGCATGGATAAAACGCGTTATGGACGCGCATCAGTTCTCATACGAAGTGGTGTATGTGGACGATGGCAGCACCGATAATTCTTGGGAGGTCATTCAGCAACTGAAACGCGATAACGCCAACGTTACCGCCTTGCGTTTCCGCAGGAACTACGGCAAATCGGCCGGGCTCAATTGTGGTTTTGCCAAGGCGCAGGGCGATGTGGTCATCACAATGGATGCCGACCTACAGGACAGCCCCGAGGAAATTCCCGAACTTTACAGAATGATCACCGAGGATGGGTTCGACCTTGTCTCTGGTTGGAAACAGAAACGCTTCGATCCGCTCAGCAAGACCATCCCCACCAAGGTTTACAACTGGGCCGCGCGGAAGATGTCGGGTATCCAGCTCCACGATTTCAACTGTGGGCTGAAAGCCTACCGTAAGAATGTGGTGAAAAGCATCGAGGTCTATGGTGAGATGCACCGCTACATTCCGGTCATCGCCAAATGGGCGGGGTTCAAGAAGATAGGGGAGAAGGTGGTGCAGCATCAGGAGCGGAAGTTCGGGGTCACCAAGTTCGGAATGGAACGGTTCATCAATGGGCCGCTGGATCTGATGGTCATCACGTTCGTAAGCCGCTTTGGCAAGCGTCCTATGCATTTCTTCGGCAGTGTTGGAATGCTAATGTTCCTGTTTGGCGGAGCCGTCAGCTTCTGGTTATTGTTGCAAAAAGTGATCGCTGCGGCCAACAACGTTGTGAGCCGAGAAGTGACCGATCAGCCGCTGTTCTATCTCGCTATGCTGGCCATGATCATCGGCACACAGCTCTTTCTTGCTGGTTTTCTTGCCGAGATGATCGCCCGCACGGCCAGCGACCGCAACCACTATCAGATCGCTGAGACCATCGACTAAGGTCGGCTCAAAGGTTCAATGTGTAACGAACAATGTTGGCCGAACTACTGAATGTCTGAATTTCCCGATCAGTTGAAACTGCCAAAGCGTTGTGTCATCATCGGCCCGGCCTTTCCGTTGCGTGGTGGTATTGCCCAGCTTAACGAATCGCTGGCCCGGCAACTGACAGCCATGGGTGTTCAGACCGCCATCTATTCCTTCTCACTTCAATATCCCGAGTTCCTATTCCCTGGAAAGACACAAAAGGAAGTTGGAACCAGAACAATCGAAGGTGTAAGTATTTATTCAACTATCAACTCCATTGCACCTTGGACGTGGCGAACCACAGCCAAGCGAATCATGGACGAAAAGCCCGATATCATCATCGTCCGGTTCTGGATCCCATTCATGGCACCTTGCCTCGCCTACATTGTGCGTTATGCCTGGGGAAGGTTGGATGTGCCAATTGTAGGATTGTTGGACAACGTGATCCCACACGAGCACCGTTTGGGCGACAGGGCCTTGACCAAGTTGTTCCTCAACTCATGCAACTATTTCGTGGTGATGTCCAGCAGCGTGATGGCCGACCTTGCATCCTTCGACCGCGTCCGTCCTCGGAAACTGCTCTATCACCCGGTATATGACCATTTCGGGGAGAAACTGAGCTTGGAGGAAGCTCGCCAACATCTCGGACTTAGTATGCATGACAAGGTCATTCTTTTCTTCGGACTGGTGCGCAGATACAAGGGCCTCGACCTGCTGCTGGAGGCCGTTTCCCAAATGCCCGACCGCGCGAATATCAAAGTGCTGGTGGCCGGAGAGTTCTACGAGGATAAGGCCGAATGTCTTACCATCATTCAAAAGCACGGGTTGGAGAAGAATGTCATCATCCGCGATGAATTCATTCCAGAAAGCGAGGTGAAATTCTACTTCTGTGCAGCCAACATCATGGCGCAGCCCTATCGCACTGCCACGCAGAGCGGTGTGACACAGATCGCCTATCATTTCGAAACGCCTATGCTGGTGACCGATGTGGGAGGCCTACCCGAAATGGTGACGGATGGAGTGATCGGTCATGTTTGCAAGCCAGAAGTAACGTCAATAACCACATGCCTATCAACCTACTTTAGTGGTGATGACGAGCAGCGGTTCCGCAAGCAATTGCCCATTGAAAAAGAGCGTTTTGGCTGGAAAAATTTCACACAGGAATTGGTGTCGTGGGAAATTGCCCAATGATTGGCCTGCTCGTGACACAAACGCACTATTCATGGGTTTTTTATTCTGATGAGGCCAACGGGCATTCCCTATATTTGCCCGCTTTTATCGAATACCTGTCCTAAACCTGAGGTAAGTGAGAGAAATTCAAATGGTCGATCTTGTTGCGCAATACGCGCATATCCAGCAAGAGATCGATGATGCTGTTTTAGGTGTAGTGCGGTCTACTCGCTACATTGGCGGCCCGGAAGTAGAGGGATTCAAGGCTGAGCTTGAAGCTTACTTGGGGGTAAAGCATGTGATTCCCTGTGCCAACGGAACCGATGCCCTCCAGATAGCCATGATGGCCTTGGGCCTGAAGCCGGGTGACGAGGTCATCACACCAACATTCACATACATTGCCACTGCGGAGGTCATTGCCCTCTTGGGATTGACGCCCGTTCTGGTCGATGTGGAGGCTGACACATTCACCATCGATATCGATCAGGTGGAGGCGGCTATCACGCCACGCACCAAGGCCATTGTTCCTGTTCATCTCTACGGCCAATGTGCCGACATGGAGCGTCTGCTTGCCTTGGCTACGAAGCATGGCATTCATCTTATTGAGGATAACGCACAGGCCATCGGCTCCGATTATTTGTTCTCAGATGGCCGCAAAGTCAAGGCCGGAACGATGGGCATCTTCGGTTGCACGTCCTTTTTTCCTTCCAAGAATCTCGGTTGTTTTGGAGACGGAGGTGCCATCATGACCAATGATGATGCGTTGGCCCAATTGGCCAAGGTCATAGCCTCTCACGGACAGACCAAGCTGTATGTGCATGATGAGGTGGGGTGCAATTCGCGCCTCGATGCCATCCAAGCGGCTGTGCTTCGGGTAAAGCTCGGTCATTTGGACGGCTATATTGCCCGCAGACAGGCCGTGGCAGACCGTTATGATGATGCGTTCAAAGGCAATGCATCCATTGTTCCGCCATTCCGCCATTCGCGTTCTTCCCATGTTTTTCATCAGTACACCTTGATGTTGAAAGGCGTTGACCGCGATGCGCTTCGTGCCTATTTGGCCGAGCATGATATACCAAGCATGGTGTACTATCCGATTCCGTTGCACAAACAGAAGGCATTCAAGGATGCTCGCTATGTTGGGAGTGCTTTTCCAGTCACGGATATGCTTTGCGATAGCGTCATTTCATTGCCCATTCACACCGAAATGGATGCGGATCAGCAGGCATATATCATCGCCCATGTGCTTGGTTTCGTGAATTCACACCAATCGGCCTCAGGCCAGAACAAATTGAGCAAGGCACTATGAATATTGCCGTAGTAGGAACGGGTTATGTAGGGTTGGTAACAGGCACTTGCTTGGCCGAGACGGGCAACACCGTCATCTGTGTCGATATCGATGCGGCCAAGGTGGAGCGCATGCGCAATGGCGAAGTGCCTATCTATGAGCCGCATCTCGATGTGATTTTTGAAAGGAACATCAAGCAAGGAAGACTTTCGTTCACTACCGATTTGAAGTCTGCGATTGACCACGCCAAGGTGATATTCCTTGCGTTGCCCACGCCTCCTGGCGAAGATGGGTCTGCCGATCTGTCGTATGTGTTAGGCGTTGCGGGTCAACTGGGCAAGCTGATGACCGGATACAAGGTCATTGTTGACAAGAGCACTGTTCCGGTCGGAACCTCCGAAAAAGTGCATGCTGCGGTCGCCAAACACTCCACGGTTGAATTTGACGTGGTCTCCAATCCGGAATTTCTGCGTGAAGGTTTTGCGGTTGATGATTTTCTAAAGCCAGACCGTGTGGTTGTAGGCACTTCCTCAGAGAAGGCCCAGCAGATTATGGAGGAGCTTTATAGGCCGTATGTCCGTCAAGGAAATCCGATCATATTCATGGATGAGCGTTCGGCAGAACTGACCAAATATGCTGCCAACGCATTCCTCGCCACCAAGATCACTTTCATGAACGAGATCGCCAACCTGTGCGAACGTTTGGACGCTGATGTGGACAAGGTGCGTATCGGCATTGGAACTGATACACGTATTGGGAAACGATTCCTGTTTCCGGGTATCGGCTATGGTGGAAGTTGTTTTCCCAAGGATGTACAAGCATTGGCGCGCTCGGCTGCGGAGGTCGGATACGATTTCTCACTGCTCACCTCAGTGATGCGCGTGAATGAAGATCAGAAAACGGTTATCATTCCTAAGTTGATGGATTTCTATGGTGGCGATCTGAAAGGGAAGCACTTTGCCGTTTGGGGTCTGGCCTTCAAACCTGATACCGATGACATTCGTGAGGCGCCCGCGCTTTACGTGATCGACAAGTTGCTTGCGGCAGGAGCCACAGTCACTGCTTTCGATCCTGAGGCCATGGGCAACGTGAAAAAACTGCTTGGCAATAAGATCGGTTTTTCTGAGAGTCCTTATGAAGCATTGAATGGTGCCGATGCGTTGATCATTGCTACCGAGTGGTCGCTTTTTCGTTCACCTGACTTCGACAAGATGACCGCTTCACTCAAGGATAAGGTCATTTTTGATGGACGCAATCTCTATGACCTGCCTGTGATGCAAGAGCTCGGGTTCTATTACAACAGCATTGGTCGTAGAACCATAATCCCAAAAGCGTGAAGAGGATTCTGATAACTGGTGCCGCTGGGTTTTTGGGTTCCCATCTTTGTGACAGGTTCATAAAGGAAGGGTACGTAGTAGTGGCAATGGACAACCTCATCACAGGTGACCTGAGGAATATCGAACACCTGTTCAAACTGAAGGAGTTCGAATTCTATCATCATGATGTGAGTCGATTCGTTCATGTGGCTGGCGAACTCGACTACATTCTTCATTTCGCATCGCCTGCAAGTCCTATCGACTATTTGAAGATTCCCATCCAGACCCTTAAGGTCGGATCTTTGGGTACTCACAATTTGCTTGGATTGGCAAAAGCCAAAGGAGCGCGCATCCTTGTGGCTTCCACTTCCGAAGTGTATGGAGATCCTACAGTGCATCCGCAGACCGAGGAATATCACGGCAATGTGAACACCATTGGGCCACGTGGTGTGTATGACGAAGCCAAGCGTTTTCAAGAGGCTATCACCATGGCCTATCATCGCTATCACGGATTGGAGACGCGCATCATCCGCATATTCAACACCTATGGCCCACGGATGCGTCTGAATGATGGTCGAGTGCTTCCAGCATTCATCGGTCAAGCGTTGCGGGGCGAGGACCTCACAGTTTTTGGCGATGGTTCACAGACACGCTCTTTCTGCTATGTTGACGATCTTGTGGAAGGCATTTACCGTCTTCTGCTTTCTGACTATGCCGAACCGGTGAACATTGGTAATCCCGATGAGATCACCATCTCGCAGTTTGCGGAAGAGATTATTGCACTCACTGGAACACAACAGAAGGTGATTTACAAGCCCCTTCCTGTGGATGACCCGATGCAGCGTCAGCCCAACATTGATAAGGCTCGCAGAATTCTCGGATGGGAACCCACGGTTGGAAGGGCCGAAGGTCTTCGCATCACCTACGAATACTTCAAAAGCCTTTCGAAGGAAGAGCTTTACAAGAAGGAGCACAATACGTTTGAAGGATATATCCGCAAATGACCATGGAGTATTTTGCCCACGAAACGGCCGTGATCGATGCAGGTAGTCAAATTGGCAAAGGCACCCGCATCTGGCATTTCAGCCATGTGATGCCCAACTGTGTCATTGGTGAAAACTGCAATCTGGGACAGAATGTGGTCGTTTCGTCAGATGTGGTGTTGGGAAATAATGTGAAGGTGCAAAACAACGTTTCTATTTACACGGGCGTTATCTGCGAGGATGATGTGTTCCTTGGGCCATCCATGGTCTTCACCAATGTGATTAACCCGCGGAGTGCTGTCAATCGCAAAGACCAGTATTTGAAGACCCATGTTGGGAAAGGCGCCACTATCGGGGCGAATGCCACGGTTGTCTGTGGTCATAACATCGGTGCATTTGCGTTCATCGGTGCGGGAGCGGTGGTGACCAAAGAAATTCCTGCTTATGCTTTGGTCGTTGGGAATCCATCAAAGCAGATCGGTTGGATGAGCGAGTTCGGCCAACGATTGAAGTTTGATGCTGATGGAATGGCAGTCTGTTCAGAAAGCGGAGAGAAGTATAGACTATCGAAAGGTGTTGTCAGTAAATTGACGGCATGAGCATTCAACGCAACATACGGTTTGCCGTTGTAGGCTGCGGTCACATCGGGAAGCGCCATGCCGAAATGGTGATGCGCAATCAGGAAGCCGAGCTGGTTGCTCTGTGCGATACTGCCGACCGCAGCCTGCTAGCCATCGATTCCTTCAATGTTCCGTTCTTCTCAAGCTTGGAGGAACTGCTCGCATCCGACCTCGAAATTGATGTTGTTTGCGTATGCACTCCAAATGGCTTGCACGCGAGCCAAAGCATCGCAATTCTGAATAATGCCAAACATGTGGTGTGTGAAAAACCCATGGCGCTTACCAAGGCGGATTGCGAGGCAGTTATTTTCAAGTCTCTGCAGATGTCTAAACAGGTATTCTGTGTGATGCAGAACCGCTACTCACCACCTTCTATCTGGATAAAGAATGTGGTAGATAATGGAAATCTCGGGAAGATATTCTCCGTTCAGATCAATTGCTACTGGAACAGAGATGACCGCTATTACACAGGTAAAAGTTGGAAGGGCGTGCAAGCATTGGATGGAGGCACACTCTTCACCCAGTTCAGTCATTTCATCGACATCATGTACTGGCTTTTTGGCGATATCGTTGATATTCAGGCGAAGTTTGCAGACTTTAATCACGCTAAGACCACTGATTTTGAAGATTCGGGACTGGTGTCATTTAGATTCATCAACGGTGGGATAGGTTGCATCAATTATTCCACCAGTGTCTGGGACAGAAATTTGGAGAGCAGCATGACTATTGTGGCAGAAAAGGGCAGTGTGAAGATCGGTGGGCAATACATGAACGAGGTGGAAGTGTGCCACGTTAAGGATTACACCATGCCCGAACTCGCGCCATCTGGCCCTGCCAATGATTATGGGGCATACAAGGGGTCGGCCGCCAACCATCATTTCATCATCGAGAATGTGGTGGATACCTTGAAAGGCAAAACATCCATGACCACCAATGCCTTAGAAGGATTGAAAGTGGTGGACATCATCGAACGGATTTACAGTCTTAGACCGGAGGCTATCATCAATAAGAGACAGACGATTTAGAACAACTACACCATGAGCATCTATCAAAACCTTGTTAAAAAAGAGAATAAGCTTGCCCTCATCGGGCTGGGCTATGTTGGCCTTCCAATCGCCTTGGCATTCGCGAAGAAGATCAAAGTTGTAGGATTCGATATCAATCAAGGCAGGGTCGATATGATGAAGAACAACATTGACCCCAGCGAAGAGTTGGAGGCATCGGACTTTGCAGGCGCAGACATTCTGTTTTCAGCCAATACTAATGATCTGAAGGATGTTCAGTTCTACATCGTTGCAGTGCCTACACCAATTGACGAGCATAATCTTCCTGATCTGCGTCCAGTGATCGCTGCTTCACGCACGGTAGGCAAAGTGCTTAAGAAGGGAGATTATGTGGTATATGAATCTACTGTTTATCCAGGCTGCACGGAAGAAGACTGTATTCCAATTCTTGAACAAGAGTCTGGCCTGACTTTCAATGTTGATTTCAAGGTCGGTTATTCGCCAGAACGTATCAATCCGGGCGACAAAGAACACACCTTGTCCAAAATTGTAAAGGTGGTAAGTGGTTGTGATGCCGATTCATTGGACAACATTGCCAAGACCTACGAACTGGTGGTGGAAGCAGGTGTGCACCGCGCTCCATCTATCAAAGTGGCCGAGGCTGCGAAGATCATAGAGAACACGCAACGCGATGTGAACATCGCCTTGATGAACGAACTTTCGATGATCTTCAACCGAATGGGCATCAATACATTCGATGTATTGGAAGCTGCCGGAACGAAATGGAATTTCCTCAAGTTCTTCCCAGGACTGGTAGGTGGCCATTGCATCGGTGTCGATCCATACTACCTCACGCACAAGGCTCGTCAGTTGGGTTTCCACTCCAAAGTAATCAACTCTGGACGCTCCACAAATGATGCTGTTGGGGCCTACGTGGCTCAAGAGACGGTTAAGCGTATTATCGCCAAAGGCAAGGACATCAGCAAGGCACGTGTGCTCATAATGGGTGCCACTTTCAAAGAGAATGTGGCTGATATCCGCAACTCAAAAGTTGTGGATGTGATCCGTGAGTTGGAATCATTCGGTGTGCGGGTCCATGTCATCGATCCACACGCATCTTCTAAGGACGTGCATCACGAGTACGGGTTTGAATTGGAGACCAACGTCACCAAGGGTTATGAGGCGGTCATTGTTGCCGTAAACCATAAGGAGTATGTCGGATTGTCGGAAGAATACTTCGAAAGCATTTGTAGCAAGAAAGGTGTGGTTGTGGATGTGAAGGGTGTTTACAAAGGCAAGATAAACCGTCTCGGCTACTGGAGTCTGTGATATGGTCCTTGTTACCGGAGGCACAGGCTATATAGGTTCGCACACGGTTGTCGAATTGCAGAAGGAAGGCTATGATGTGCTCATCATAGACGACCTTTCAAATTCACGCATCGAGGTGTTGGATGCTATTGAGGCCATCACTGGCAAAAGACCATTGTTCGCCCACGTGGACATCACGGACCCGAAGGCATTGCGTGACGTGTTCAGTGCATATTCGGTTAGTATCGAAGGCGTGATTCATTTCGCTGCAAAGAAGGCTGTGGGTGAGTCGGTCAGTTTCCCGTTAATGTATTACCGTATCAATGTGAATGGTCTGCTTAACCTGTTGGAGGTAATGGACGAATTTGCAGTGAATCGAATGGTATTCTCATCGTCATGCACGGTGTATGGTCAGCCAGAAACGATTCCCGTAGATGAGTCTGCTCCGCGAAAAAAAGCGGAATCTCCATACGGGAACACTAAAATAGTCTGTGAGGATGTGATTCAAGATGTAAGTATGGTCACGCCATTGAATGTCATCTCACTGCGTTATTTCAATCCTATAGGTGCTCATGATTCCGCTCTTATCGGTGAACTTCCTATTGGAGCGCCCAACAACCTTGTGCCCTACATAACTCAGACAGGCATTGGGAAACGAGACCGACTTACTGTGCATGGTGACGATTACCCAACGCTTGATGGCACCTGTATCCGCGACTATATTCACGTGGTCGATCTTGCCAAAGCCCATATTAGTGCCTTGCAGCGTGTGCTTTCTGGCAATATGGAAGCAGCTCATGAGGTATTCAATATCGGGACTGGAACGGGTTCGTCAGTGATGCAAGTGATAAAGACGTTTGAGAAGGTGAGCGGAAAGCCGTTGAATTATGTTGTTGGGCCGCGCAGGTCTGGCGACATTACACAAGTTTATGCAAGCACTGCGCTCGCTAACCAGAAATTGGGATGGAAGGCAGAGACGGATCTGGAAGCTTCGTTGGCCTCCGCATGGAAGTGGGAGCAATATTGTAAATCTCAAGGACTATGAGAACAATAATCATTACTGGAGGTGCCGGTTTCATTGGGTCGCACGTGGTGCGAAGATTTGTATGCCGATACCCGAATATTCAGATTGTCAATTTGGATGGTCTCACCTATGCAGGCAATCTGGAGAACCTGAAAGATGTAGAATCGGCATCCAACTACGTATTTGAGAAAGCCGACATTACTGATGCTGAGGCAGTGTTGGCTGTTTTCCAGAAGCACCTACCTGATGGTGTGATTCACCTCGCGGCCGAATCGCATGTTGACCGGTCTATTGCCGACCCTATGGCATTCATCCGTACGAATATCGAAGGCACTGTCAATTTGATGAACGCTGCCCGCACAATTTGGGGTAGTAATTGGGAAAGAAAACGGTTCTATCACATTAGCACAGACGAGGTGTATGGGTCATTAGGTGAAGAAGGTCTTTTTACCGAAGAAACTCCTTACGATCCGCGCAGCCCATATTCTGCATCTAAAGCAAGCAGTGACCATCTGGTGCGGGCCTACTTCCATACGTATGGTTTTCCAGTGGTCATCTCTAATTGTTCAAATAACTATGGCCCCAATCATTTTCCTGAGAAATTGATTCCCTTGGCCATCAACAATATCAAGAACAACCGTCCTATTCCGATCTATGGAAAGGGTGAGAACGTCCGTGACTGGCTCTATGTGGAAGATCATGCATCAGCGATTGATGTGATTTTCAACAAAGGAAAACTTGGGGAGACCTACAACATAGGAGGCAACAACGAGTGGACGAACATTGACCTTATCCATTTACTGTGCAAGATAATGGATGAGAAGTTGGGGCGCGAAGCAGGGACTTCTGCTAAACTAATCACTTATGTAAAGGACCGGGCGGGCCATGATCTCCGCTATGCCATCGACTCATCGAAATTGAAACGGGAATTGGGTTGGGAGCCCAGCCTCACCTTCGAGGAAGGACTTCCCAAGACCGTGGATTGGTATCTTGCCAACGAGGAATGGTTGATCAACGTCACATCTGGTAACTACCAGCAGTATTATACCAAACAATATCAAGAGCGCTGATAAACGCTTATCCGAAGACCTGCACAATGGGCAACAAGACCTATCATCCCGGCAGCTTGAGCGCCTTCACTTTTCTAGTGACTGGTGGTGCAGGTTTTATCGGCTCCAATATCGTTCAGTATCTGCTGCAGAATGGTGCTGGGCAAGTACGTGTTCTGGACAATCTTTCTGAGGGGAAGACGAAGAACATTCAAAAATTCAGTGACCTCAAGAATTTCCAGTTCATTGAGGGTGATATTACGGACGCCACAATATGCGCCTTAGCTTGTGAGGGTGTGGATTATGTGACACATCAGGCTGCCTTGGGATCTGTTCCTCGGTCTTTGGCCACTCCTTTATTGACCAATGCAGCAAACGTAACTGGTTTCCTGAACATGCTAACTGCCGCTAAGGAGACCAAGGTGAAGCGTTTCGTTTTTGCAAGCTCATCCTCGGTGTATGGTGACAGTCCAGTATTGCCAAAAGTTGAGCATCAAATCGGACGGCCTCTATCGCCATATGCCGCATCAAAGTTTGTGAATGAGGTCTATGCTGGGGTTTATGCACTCAACTATGGTATGGAGATCATAGGTCTGCGCTACTTCAACATCTTTGGACCCAATCAGAAGCCTGATGGCCCCTATGCGGCAGTCATACCGTTGTTTATGGATGCGCTGCTCAAGGGCAGGTCTCCATTCATCAATGGTGATGGTGAACAGTCGCGTGATTTCACTTACGTTGAGAATGCAGTTCAGGCCAATATTCGTGCTATGTTCACGCAGGAAACTGGCGCTGCCTCTGGTCAGATATACAACATTGCCTGCGGTGATCGATTCAGCATCAATCAATTATTCTATGCCATCCGTGATCTGGTGGGTGGTAGCGTAGAACCGACCTATCGCGAAGATAGACCTGGTGATGTTCGCGATTCTCTGGCTGACATTTCTAAGGCCAAGCAACTGTTGGGTTATTCACCCGATGTTTCTCTTGCCGATGGCATGCGTCCCACGTTGCAATGGTTCAAGGAGAATTACGGATAGTAGAAATTTCAGTGGTTCAATCACTGATTCAGAAACAGTTCATTCGACCGCTGTGCAATGCATCGGGCGGTATATTCTGAAGCGAGAACTGTAGCGCGATAATTCGTACCTCCATAGAACTGAGCCAAGGCAACTTCATTTGCCATTTCGTTGAAATTCTGATAGCTCCTTGGTGGCAGTCCGAAGAGATATTGGCTGTCGTCCGTAAACGGCTCATTGCCGTAAATATTAGTGAACACTTGACCAGCAGCATAACCTAGTCCAGCTCTTACACAGGGGTATTCGGGTGTAGGAGGATTGACGTTGAATGATGTCCAGTTTTGGAATCCTTGTGCTCGGATGAAGGTTATGGGTCTGGGTCGCGAATACTTGAACTTGTCGTGGTACATGACAATATGAACATCGGCCATGGCAATGCACAACTGTGCGAACATGATGGCGGTCTGCTTGCCGGATAGTTGTTTCTGAGTGATCAACTGGCGAAAAAGTGACAGGTAATGGCCTGGAGCGGTGAAGGTGCCTGGTCCGTCATTCCAAAAACGCGCTGCTCCCTTCTGCTCTTCCGTCAGATTTTCTGCGGACACCAACATCTCATTCACTTGGGTCATATAGTCTGATGAGACATTGGATGAGACTGCTGCAGGAATTGTAGTGAGACACAGGGCGTTGATGTCGCCCTGGCCAAAGGTGAACGCACGCAATTGACCCCAACATGGCAGTTCGGCATCCAACATAGAGGGTGGTGTAGGCTGCCAAACATCGCTTCCTGAGGCCAAGGTGTCCTCGCAAGCCATAACCT
>JBFYQB010000172.1:0-6287 GCA_041302955.1 Flavobacteriales bacterium | reverse complement strand
TTGAAGAGCAGAAGAACATTGTTGATGCTTCTGCGGGCATCGAATACCGTTGCAGAATCGCCTGCATCATTGCGTACGTATGATTTTAGTGCCCTTATTACATTGGCAGCATTCACAGATGCTATGCTTATAGTTCTGATGGACCTGTTGGCCCTTAGGATGGAGGTGACTAGCTCTAGGGCGGCATTCGGGTCGGACGAGCTATAGATGAGATTAAGCGCATTATGGTCTTCTGCTGTCACACCACAGTCTATAAGCATTCGCGCCTGGTAGGCTGCCTCGGAGAGCACCCCGTATTTGGAGGCCAGATGGATCTCAAGCCGTTTTCGCTCTGCACGTTCATCTCTGCTGCTAAGCGTGCTAAGAGAAGAAAATGTTTCGCTAAGTCTGAACGCATTGAATAAGACATCGCGTTCCTCGTTGGTCATGTCTATCTGAAACAGTTGACTTAGGGTATCGGTCAGATTGCTGGCACTTGCCGAAATGGCGCCCAAGGGTGTATTCAATTCATGCGCCACACCTGCGAACAGTCTGCCAATCAGGGTCAGTTTCTCACCCTCTATCAGTTCGGTCTTTGCCTGTCTCAGGTGCTCTTCTGTGCGTGCGGCACGGTCTTCCAACCATTCATTGAGATGTAAAAGCTCTTTTTTGGCCTCTAAGAGTTGCGTCAACAATTCCTCAGATTCTCGCTTAGCGGTCATTAATTCCATCTCGTACTGCTTACGCTGCGTGATGTCGAGCACAATGAATTGAATATGGCCGGGCTGCTTCTCATTGGCACTTTGCTTAAGTGCATTGATAAGCACTGGAAAACGAGTTCCATCCTTTCTAATAAAGTCAAAATTAATTTGACTGACCTCTCCTTGCATTTGCAACAAGGGAACAAAATGCGTTTCGTAGTATATTTTACCTCCTATGGCAAGAAAGTCTTCGAATCTTTTAGTTGCAATGATTTCTTCGCGAGCATAACCAGTGAGTGTCAAGAACGTATTATTCACTTCTATAAGGGTGCCATCCTCCTTGGCATATAAATAGCCACAAGGTGCATAATGATATAAGGTTTTGAAATCTAATTCCATACGCTGTGTGTTACCTAGCACTTAAGAATTTCTGGATGCTCTGAATGGTTTCTTCTGGTTCGCTTAAGTGTGGAACATGTCCTTTTGCTTTCAGTTGAATTAATTGACTGTCTTTAATGTGCTGTTGCACATAGGCGCCCACATGTAGAGGGGCTATCACATCTGACGAACACTGAAGTATTAGGGTAGGTACGGTTACCTTTTCTAAATCTGCTCTATTATCTCCTAAAAAAGTTACTCGGGCAAAATGCCTAGCAATGTCAGGGTTATTGCGGCAAAAACTATTTTCTAATTCTCGTGTCAACGCTGGCCGTTCCGGGTTTCCCATAATCACAGGCGTAATGGCACTCGACCATCCAAGGTAATTAGAATCTAGGGCTTCCACCAATTCATCTATACTTTCCTTCGTAAAACCTCCATCATAAGAAGGATCGCTTATATACCGCGGAGAGGGGCCAATCATGATGATGCTATCAAATGCAGCAGGATTCTGGATGGAGGCTAGTGCACCAATCATGGCACTTACAGAATGCCCGACCAACACAACACGTTTTAAGCCCAATTCCTCAATAAGCTCAAGAAGATTGTCTGCGTGTGCTTGGAGGGTGCTGTATTTGTCAAAATCATAGGCACTAAGATCAGATTGGCCTGAACCCACCAGATCAATAAGTACAATTTTGTAAGACGTTTCGAATGCAGGGGTAATGAATCGCCACATGTTTTGGTCACAGCCATAACCGTGAACGAATAGCATGGTTTTTTCTCCTGTGCCTAGAATATGGGCATTGTGTTTTTTCTGCGATTTTGACATGTTGCAATAGTTTACTAGTGAAAACAAGTATTCGTTAGACTTTGGCCATAACTTGACCTATTGGCTGGTTGAAGTGGATAAACGAAAAATATCAGTTTGGGTACTGTTATTTAGTCCGTTCGATATTTTTTAGTCAGTTCTGCACTAACCGCTCACTCTGCACTACACGCTATAATGGTTCCACGCCCATTATGAATGATTTGAACATAAAATACACGGAAACGCAACTCGCTTTCAGGTGCAATTGCGTATCAATGTTAGCTATGAGCTAGCAATGTATTTATGGTTTCAATAAGAACCTGCTCGCCCCAAGGCTTGCTCATAAGGGTATTGGTCACATTCATCTTCCTGAGTTCTTCAACTTTTGCCTCATCTGCTTGGCCAGTGAGTATCATTGTGCGAATTTCGGGATATAACCGCTTTACTATCAGAAGGAACTCATCGCCATTCATGCCGGGCATGACCCAATCGCTGATGATAAGAACCGTACGTATGCCGTCTTGCTCCATTTCGCCAATGAGCTCTATGGCTTCCTCTGCGCTCTGAGCGAACTCAAGCAAATGGTGTGCGCCATAATGCCTTGTAAGTTGCATTCGGAGGCTATCGAGCACCAACATGTCGTCATCTACACACAATATGGCAGTATTCTCCATTGTTCAGTCGGCTATAGCCTTTGGTAAGGTTACGGTAAAGGTGGTGATTCTTTCCGATTCTAATTGAATGCTGCCGTGTAATGCTGCAAGGATATTGGAAATAATACTAAGCCCCATGCCAGACCCCTCACCGATGGGCTTTGTGGTGTAAAACGGCTCGAAGAGCCTAGCCCTCACCTCGTCAGGTATCTGAGGGCCATCATTGCTGAAGTATATGGTTACTGTAGTATCATCTGCCTTGCCCGTTATCCACAAGTTGCCCTTGTAGTCCATGGCATAGATCGCATTGGATATGAGATTGGCCCATACCTTGCTAACCTCGGTCTCATTGCCAAGTATGGGCAGATTGTATGGCATATCGGTGTGCAGCCGCACGCCACTTTTCATCTGGCTATTGAAGAGCAGAAGAACATTGTTGATGCTTCTGCGGGCATCGAATACCGTTGCAGAATCGCCTGCATCATTGCGTACGTATGATTTTAGTGCCCTTATTACATTGGCAGCATTCAAAGATGCTATGCTTATAGTTCTGATGGACCTGTTGGCCCTTAGGATGGAGGTGACTAGCTCTAGGGCGGCATTCGGGTCGGACGAGCTATAGATGAGATTAAGCGCGGTATGGTCTTCTGCTGTCACGCCACAGTCTGTAAGCATTCGCGCCTGGTAGGCTGCCTCGGAGAGCACTCCGTATCTAGAGGCCAGATGGACCTCAAGCCGTTTTCGCTCTGCACGTTCCTCTCTACTGCTAAGAGTGCTAAGAGAAGAATATGTTTCGCTAAGTCTGAACGCATTGAATAAGACATCGCGCTCCTCGTTGGTCATGTCTATCTGAAACAGTTGACTTAGGGTAACGGTCAGATTGCTGGCACTTGCCGAAATGGCGCCCAAGGGTGTATTCAATTCATGCGCCACACCCGCGGCCAGCCTACCAATCAGGGCCAGCTTCTCACCCTCTATCAGTTCGGTCTCTGCCTGTCTAAGGTGCTCTTCTGTGCGTGCGGCACGGTCTTCCAACCGTTCATTAAGACGCACAAGGTCTTGTCTTGCCAGCTCCAGGTCCTTAGTCTTGGCGGTCATGGAATCTATCAGCTCATTGGACTCACGCATGCCCATCTGATTGGCCTGCATCACGAAAAGGTATTCTGCGATGATATCGTGAGGGGCGAAGTCTTTAACTGCCAGTCCATAATGCACTGGAGAGTTCTGCTCATTGAGCATGGGGGTACAGGCTAGAAAAAAAGAGCCATCAATCCCGTTGAGCTTCGTGCACTTGAATGCGTTGCCAGTAGCACGTTCTGCTACGACCACGAAGAAGGTAGGGTCGGTGAGCTCGCGCAGCGCATCGAAACCCGCTGGTCGTCTGGCTTCAAAGACTTCGTGAAACGACCCTGTGCCTGTCTCGGCAAGCCCAGCGACACTCTTGCGCATGCTACGCGAGGCGCAGATGACCTCCCCTTGGTAAGAAACTATGAGAGACAGGGGCAGCAAGGCATCCATGAATGCCTGCGCTCCGAAACTACCACCGGATGGAAAAACGATCTGATCCTCCAATTTCTTGTTTTTGCTCAATTTGAACCACTTCCAATTTCACGGAAAAGCGCTTGCCTAGACCGTAAAGAAGCCCTACCACCATAGGCGAAAGCCCTGGCCTATCAGAGTAGTACAGCAATTCAACCTCGCGGTCTGACACCGTAAGGCATTCAAACTTAGGGGGCTGCAGGTGCGGCATCAAATTCTTTACCCGCAGGTGCAACAGGTCGAGATTCTTAAGGAACTCTACTAAAGTGCTCCCTGTGAAATCGAGCATCTCACCGTAGCCCTCCTTTGCAGTGTAGAGCACCCAGTGCTCACCGAAGGCCATGAGTATCTGTTCTGCATCGGCACCCAGCACCTTGCTTGCTGCACCAACAAGGTCGTAGGTCAACTTGTCGGGGTAGCTTTTCAAACTCACGAATCGCTCGTCCTCCATGCCTGCGAGCGTTCTTATCTCATTCCATTTGGCAGGTCCATGGTCTTTTATTACCATATCCTGAATGGCTTTGTTTACTAGTCCGTACATACTATTCGTGCAAATAAAATTTCGGTAAACTTAGACTTTACTGTAAGCATTAGATTGTTACGATTCTCGCGTTATGTCAACTGCAGTATGATGAAAAAAGGTTATTTCAAGTACTCTATGAGCTATAATCATCATACGATTTAAGCATTAAGATCATGTTTGTAAATAGGTCATGCACACAAATCAAGGTGTAGTTTTGGCCCATCAGGTAGAATGCAAACGCCAGCAGTCAGAAGGCGATGCTCGGAGACTGAACATGCCCAAACTGTTGAGTGATCGTTCGCTTTTCTCCTGAATTCAACCAGAACAATTTAAATCCAAGAAACATGAAACAGGTAATCGTTGCATCGGCAACAGTGTTGGCACTGGCTTTTCTCAGTTCTTGCGAAAGCGACAGTCTGAGTTTATGCACCTCTTCTGAGGACATCACCTATCGCGTGAATGACACCATTTTCATAGACGCTTCGTGCAGTGAGAATGCAGAGGAGTATCTGTGGGAGCCAGGAGATGGGCTTTCTATGGTGGGCACCGGAAATTCAGTGTCTGAACGTTTTGTGGCGCTTCCTCTCACAGGCACGCTTTCACGCACAGTGCAGTTGACCGTGTCGAACTCCAAGTCAATGCGAAGCCGCACGCAAGTTCTGAGCGTTATCCCATGACCTGCGGTTGTCGCAGCTCTGCTCAACGCTGGCATTGCATTGCAGCGGGGGGTGTTGTTTGAGCCGCTTGCTGACCGTTACATGAAGCTTCCGAGCCAATGCGTGGCCTACATCCAGCGTCTCAACAACGGTTGCCACCCTTGTTCGAATTGAGAAACAATCATACTCCGCACACCTTTCTGTAAAGTGAACCATGGCAAACGCTCGCACCCAAACCATTACCTTGCTTTTGGCATTCCTCTTATCGTCCTTGCCTGTTTCCATCGCTTGCACGGGAATCACCTTGCATTCGGAAGACGGAGGGGTGGTGGTGGCCCGCACAGTGGAGTGGGCACTGAGCGATGCGCAGCACAACAGGATCCTGGTGGTTCCGCGAGGAAAGACCTTTGCTGCGCTGACCCCCGAGGGCAACAATGGGATGAAATGGACAGGGCGATATGGTTTTGTCACACTCACGGCCTACGGGCAGCCCTATGGTCCTGATGGGCTGAACGAGGAAGGGCTCTATGTGGGAGTTTACTATCTGCCCGGGTATGCAGAGTATGCCGTGTATGACAAGAGCAGGGCATCGAATTCCATGAGTGTTGGCGACTTCATGCAGTGGATGCTGTCATCTTTCTCCACCGTGGACGAGATCATCGCCCATATGCACACTGTTGTGGTGGTGAGTGTTGTGAACAAGGAGTTCGGAGGTGCCGAGCTGCCTTTTCACTTCAAGATCGCAGACCCATCAGGCAGCAGCAAGATCATAGAGATCGTGAACAAGGGCGAAATGAAGATCTACGAACCCTACATCGGGGTGATCACCAATTCGCCAACCTACGACTGGCATGTCACCAATCAAAGGAATTACCTGCATTTGTCCTCATCTCCCCAAGCTGCACGGACGCTCGGTGACCAAGAGCTGCGGCCCACGGGTGGGGGGTCAGGGATGTTAGGGCTTCCGGGCGACTTCACGCCTCCTTCACGCTTCGTGCGGGCGGCCGCATTCACAGCCTCCTGCCGACCGCTCTCCACATCGACAGA
>JBFYQB010000171.1:0-4216 GCA_041302955.1 Flavobacteriales bacterium | reverse complement strand
ATGTAGGCCAGTGCGCTCTTGGTGCCCGCGCCATCGGCATGCATGATAACACAATGCTCCTCCGAACCGGTCAACGCATCAGGAACGATCTTGCAGAACGCTTTTGGAAACAGGCCCTTGTCCACATTTCGTATGGCGTTATGCACATCCTCCTTGTCGGCCGAAACTCCTCGTTGCTTATATCTGTCTCCTGAACTCATGTTGCTATCAACAAAAAAGCATCCCGCCATGCGGAATGCTTTCTCGTTCTATTGGTATGTGAATCTAGTTTCCTGATGGAACGAAGTCAGTACGGAGTACTTTGAATTCGGTTCTTCTGTTCTGTTGGTGAGCAAGCTCTTGATCGTCCTTAGAACCCAGTTTGTTGATGAAAGCCTCATTCAATACTGAACCTATTGGGAGAGAACCAACGGCAGCATCCAACACCTTCGGTACGGTCTCACCGTATCCTTTGGCAACCAGACGACCAGCCTCAATTCCATTTTCGATCAGGTAGTCAACAACCGACTGAGCACGTTTCTGAGACAGTGCCAAGTTGTCGCTGTCGCTACCGCGCAAGTCGGTGTGCGATCCAAGTTCGATAACAATGGTCGGGTTGTCATTGAGTGTTTCAACAAGACCGTCCAACGATACTTTAGACTCTGGACGAAGATCCCACTTGGCCAGATCGTAGAAAATGTTCGGAAGATCGATGGCGCGGTTGATAGGATCGAGTTCAAAGTCGGCAACCAAAGCCTTATCCTCTTCAAAACCAACTGTAGTTGTCTTTCCGGTCTTGTTCAGGTAGTAATCTTTCTTGCCAGCTGTTATCACATATGATGTAGCAGGAGCAAGATCGATAGCATATTTACCTTGAGCATCGGTTGTTGTCTCCAAAGAAGAACCGTCAGTTCCAACGATAGACACCACTGCATCTTTGATCGGCTTCTTGGTCTTAAAGTCGGTAACTACACCGCTAAGTGTGAACTTCAGCGCAGGAAGCATGAACGAATAGATATCATCACTGCCTTTGCCACCTTCACGGTTTGATGTGAAGTAGCCTTTCTCTTGTTCTTTTTCAAAGATGATGGCAAAATCATCACCTGCAGAGTTGATAGGAGAACGCATGTTCGTCACATTCACCCAAGAATCTCCTCGAGCATCTGCCATGAAGATATCAAGACCACCCATGCCCATGTGACCATCAGAACCGAAGTAAAGTGTTCCGTCATTGTGAATGAAAGGGTACATCTCGTTTCCAGGAGTGTTCACTGAAGCAAGGTTTACTGGAGTTCCCCAACGCTTCTTCTCTTCGTCAAACTTGGACAACCAAAGGTCACGTCCACCTTTTCCACCGGCAGCATCGGAAGCGAATACCAATTTCTTACCATCAGCAGACATGGCAGGGTGACCAACTGTTATCTGCGTGGAATCGTCCTTCTCGTCTACCACAAAGAATGGGATAAGCTCTGGCTCAGACCAGTTTGCACCTTCTTTCTTAGATGAGTAAAGCTCACAACCCATGGTTTTCTTCTTCTGAACACCACAACGTGTGAATATCATCTGGGTGAAGTCTGCATTGAATACAGCAGCACCCTCGTTATATACTGAGTTGATAGTGGCAGGAAGCGTTTTTGGCTTGCTCCATTTGCCTTTGTTGTCAAGTGTGGCCTCATAAAGATCAGTAAAACCCTGACCTGTCCAGCCATCCACTTCACCACCGGCAGCATTGTCGCGAGATGAAGTGAAGTATATGGTCTTGTAGTTCTCAGCAGCCCAAGCTGGAGCAAAATCCATTGTCTTTCCGCTCAATTGAACCTCATTCTCAACGGTGTAACGTGATGGATTGTCCACCCACTTCTGAGCAAGTGCACATGACTCAGCACCGGTCTTACCGCGTGGGTCACTTGGCACCAATTCAGCATACTTCTCATACTCGGCAATTGCCTCCTCAAATTTACCATTGGCTTTCATCGCATCCGCCAGATACAGCTGTATCTTGGTTTCAGGATACTTGATGCTTAGTGCCTTGCGGTACCACGTTTCCGCTTGCTTTGTATCATTCACATACCTGTAGCATTCTGCCAAGCGGTAAATGACCTCTGCTTTGTTCGTCTTGTCCTTTTCTTTGGCATAGGCCTTCTTGAAAAGGTTGATCGCTGCATAGTATTCTTTGGCATCATAGGCAAGATTGGCCACCTGAAGATGGTCTGTCTGCGCATATGAATTCAAAGAGAATAGTCCTGCAACCACTGCTACTAAAAGGATTCTGGCAATTCTCATGGTATGTTGTCTTGCTTTTAACACGGCCGCTAAAATAGATAAATAATCGATTATGCAAATTCCTTGAAAAGTCTCGAAACAGGCGGTGTTTCAAGGCTTTTCAAGGAATCATGTGCAATTGTAAGAAACTATCGGATGAACAACAGCTCGCGATATTTGGGCAATGGCCATAGTTCGTCAGATACGATCAGCTCCAACTTGTCCACCTCTCTGCGGATCTGAGCGAAGTAAGGAACTACATTCTGACTGTACTGACCAGCAAGGTCACGCGCATGATGTGAAGCATTGGCTTTTTTGCGCGCTTCGATCATTTCCTCTACCAACACACGGGTGCGGTTGATCCGCTCTGACACCTCGCGGATAAGACGCAACTGCTCGGACGCGAGCTCCTTGAACTCCTTATCGCTCAATATCTGCTTCAGGCCAGTTACATTCTCTATCAGAAGATTCTGATATTGAATAGCGATAGGAATGATATGGTTGGATGCAAGGTCGCCCATGACGCGCGATTCGATCTGGATCTTCTTGGCATAAAGCTCAAGGTCTATCTCATAACGCGCCTCCAATTCGCGCTCTGTAAGAATCTCATTCTTACTGTAGAGGTCTTTTACTTTCTGTGTGGTCAGAATGTCCAATGCATCTGGCGTGCTCTTCACATTGGAGAGACCGCGTTTGGCCGCTTCCTTCACCCATTCATCTCCATAACCGTTGCCTTCGAACCGGATAGCTTTCGATTCTACGATGTAATCCTTCAGAATCTGGAAAATCGCCTCATCCTTTGGAAGTCCTTTATCTACCAGAGCGGTCACCTGTGCATGGAACTTCACCAATTGATCGGCTACGATGGTATTGAGCACTGCCATTGCAGACGAACAGTTTGCAGACGAGCCTACAGCGCGGAATTCGAACTTATTGCCAGTGAATGCAAAAGGCGAAGTTCTGTTACGGTCCGTGTTATCCAATAGGATCTCCGGAATCTTGATGATGTTGAGTTTCAGATCGGTCTTAGCATCCGGGGACATCTTCTCGCCCTTCTTAACCGCGGTCTCCAGATCGTCCAACACCTGAGAAAGGAACGAACCGATGAAAACCGACATTATAGCTGGTGGAGCCTCATTGGCACCCAGACGATGTTCATTGCCAGCGGTGGCTATGCTGGCACGAAGCAGGTCGGCATGCTCGTACACCGCACGAATGGTAGTGATGAAGAACGAAAGGAACTGAAGGTTCTTCTTTGGTGTAGCACCCGGGCTGAGAAGATTCTTGCCCGTGTCTGTGGCCATAGACCAATTATTGTGCTTACCAGACCCATTGACACCCGCAAATGGCTTTTCATGGAAAAGCACGCGGAAGTTGTGCTTGATGGCCACCTTGTCCATCACATCCATCAACAAAAGATTGTGATCTACTGCAAGATTCACCTCTTCAAATACAGGAGCGCACTCAAATTGACCAGGAGCAACCTCATTGTGACGTGTCTTGACGGGTATGCCCAATTTCAAAGATTCGGTCTCAAACTCACGCATAAAAGCTGTGACACGCGAGCTTATGGATCCGAAATAATGATCCTCCAACTGCTGATTCTTTGCAGAAGAATGTCCGAACAGCGTACGACCGGTCATGGCCAGATCGGGGCGGGCATTGAACAAAGAGCGGTCTACCAGAAAATACTCCTGCTCCCAACCAAGTGTAGCAATAACCTTGGTCACATTACGGTCAAAGAAGTCTTGAACAACCTTGGTTGCAGCTTTGTCCAAGAAATGCAATGAGCGGAGAAGTGGCGCCTTTTGGTCGAGTGACTCGCCAGTGTAGGCAACGAAAATAGTAGGAATGCAAAGCGTTCCATCAATGATGAATGCAGGCGAAGATGGATCCCATGCCGTGTATCCGCGGGCTTCAAACGTATTTCGGATGCCACCGTTCGGGAAACTGGAAGCATCAGGCTCTTGTTGGA
>JBFYQB010000170.1:0-3890 GCA_041302955.1 Flavobacteriales bacterium | reverse complement strand
GTAGTAGATACAGGCAATCAGAGAGACATCTGAACAATCTATGTATGTTTGACTCCTCGATATGCGATTCTCCTGTTCATGAACAAGGGGTTTGTCCGAAAGTGGGCTTTCGAGTAGAAGTGATAAACAAGTTGGATATATTTAAATCAGGGAAACATGAAAAGGATAGTAATAGCTTTAGTTAGTCTCGCTTTTATCGGCTGCGGTAGTTCAGATAATTCAATCGAAAAAACGGATGAAAGCACCATAAGTATTGCTGAGCAACCTAACGCTGAGCAGCTTGAAAAAGAGAGTTTGAACTCTGGAATTACGAGTGACTCACTTAACCTGGGATTTTACTTTGGTATGACAAGAGAGAAATTTGATGAGAATATTTCAACCCTTTTAAGCAAGAACCAAATCACTCTGACGGAGGATAGTTCAGTCATTAGTATAATGGCAACAGAGAACTTCCACTTGCATTCCAATTCTATTTATTCGTTTGAAGATGGAAGGCTATACAGATGTATTACTCACACTTACCCAGACCAATCAAAAAAAATATCTACAAATAACATCAGCATTGGCGCGGAATTGATCGCCCTACTCGAAAAGAGCTTTGGATCAACCAAACATACCAATGGTACTCAAGCCTCGAAATATTTTTGGTTAAAGGGGAATAAAAGAATCGACTACTACGACACTCTGGACAGATACATCGTTGCATGGTCTGATATGAGGGTAGAGAGAATAATTGAAGAAAATAATCAAAAGGAGAAAGAAGCCAATCTTAGAAAGCAACAGGAAGAAGAACAAAGAACGTTCACCAAATTAAAGGAACGAGCCAAACGAGATTGGCCGGACGATTACACTACACAAGAGTTTTGGCTGAATGAGCAAAGAGAAGCCTACGATTACATGAAGAACATACCTGATGATGATATAAAAAGGAAAGCCCAGAGAGATTGGCCACTTGACTTTTCCACTCAAAAATTCTGGTATAATGAACAGATTGCAGCAAGAGAGAGATTAAATCGGTAATCTGCGACTAAGGAACAGCGCAACCATCCTGCGCCTTTATGATAGAACGCCCGAAGTTTTACTTCGGGCGTTCTTTTTTTTGTGGGAACAGGGGGTATATGATGGCTGACCTACCCCTTCCGATTTCACGGAACGTTTGCGCTCAGACCCCTACTTTTGCCGCCATGGCAAGAAGGAATAAAGTGGTGGAAGGGGTGCGGATAGAGGAGGTGGCCGCAGAGGGCAAGTCGTTGGCGCGGATCAATGAGGTGGTCACATTTGTGGAGGGCGTGGTGCCGGGCGATGTGGTCGATCTGCTTATCACCAAGAAGCGGAAGAACTACTGGGAGGGCCGCCCCATCCGCTTTGTCAGCTATTCGGAGAAGAGGGCCAACGCCCGCTGCCGCTATTTCGGGGTGTGCGGAGGCTGCAAGTGGCAGCACATGGACTATCCCGACCAGCTGCTGTTCAAAGAGAAACAGGTGAAGGACGCCTTGCAGCGCATCGGCAAGGTGGAGGTGGGCGAATATCTGCCCATCCTCGGTTCGCAGGAGGTGTTCAACTACCGCAACCGCCTCGATTTCAGCTTTGCCAGCAAGCGGTGGCTCACGCGTCAGGAAGTGGAGACCGGCACCGACTTTGGCGACCGCCCCGCGCTTGGGTTCCATGTGCCCGGCCGTTGGGACAAGGTGCTCGATGTAGAGGAATGCCACCTGCAGCCCGAGCCCAGCAACGCCATCCGCAACCGTGTGCGCGAACTGGCCATTGCCAACTCCGTCACCTTCTTCGACCCTATCAGCCAGACCGGATATCTGCGCAACCTGACGCTGCGCAACACCACCACGGGCCAATGGATGCTGCTGCTGTCTGTGAATGGCGACCGCCCCGAATGGCTGCGCATCATCTTAGACCCTATCGTGGCCGAGTTCCCACAGCTCACCAGCGTGATGCACGTGGTGAACACCAAGGCCAACGACACGATACACGATCTGGATATCCATGTCTTTGCGGGCAATGATCATATTGTGGAGGAGATGGAAGGGCTGAAATTCAAGATCGGCCCCAAGTCGTTCTTCCAGACCAACGGCAAGCAGGCCGAAGAGCTCTATCGCGTGGCCCGCGAATTTGCCGGGCTCACAGGCACCGAGACGGTCTACGACCTCTATACCGGCACGGGCACCATCGCGCTCTATGTGGCGAAGAAGGCCAAGCGCGTGGTGGGCATCGAATATGTGGAGGCCGCCATTGCCGATGCCAAGGTGAATGCCGAGCTGAACGGCATTGCCCACACCTCGTTCCATGCAGGCGACATGAAGGACATTTTCACCCCGGAGTTCATTGCCCGTGAAGGCCGCCCCGATGTGGTCATCACCGATCCGCCCCGCGCAGGGATGCATGGCGATGTGGTGCAACGGCTGCTGGCGTTGGAGGTGCCGCGCATCGTCTATGTGAGCTGCAATCCCGGCACTCAGGCCCGCGACCTGCAACTGCTCTCCGAGAAATATGACGTGGTGCGTTCCCGCGCGGTGGACATGTTCCCCCACACGCACCATGTGGAGAATGTGGTGCTGCTGCAATTGAGGGCTTGATTTTTCCACGCAAAGGCGCAAAGCGAAGAGCACACGTCTCAAAAGCCGATCGATCGATTCCGATGGCCACTTCCTTTGCGTCTCCGCGTCTTTGCGTGAGATCATTCTGTGTAACCCGCGAGAAACCTTGACCTGCCGCACAAAAGACCCGATGGGACGCATAGGGCCAAACGTCTTTACACCAAGTATATTTGCCCCATGAGCAACTTCCTGCGGGTGGTGAAGATGATTTCGGCCTACAAGGGCCTGACCGCCTTGGTCATCCTCTTCGATATTCTCTCGGTCATCTTCTCGCTCTTCTCCTTGACGATGGTGGTGCCGCTGTTGGGTGTGCTGTTCGGCATCCAACCGTTGGTGATGGAGAAGCCCGCGTTCACCCTCACCCCCAATGGCCTCATCGACCGGTTCTATTACGAGATAAGCCGAGTAATTCTGGATGGTGCCGGGCAGGTGACACTCGATGGACAGATGCGCGCCTTGGTGCTCATCTGCGGTTTTGTGGTCATAACGTTTCTGTTGAAGAACCTGTTCCGTTACCTCGCGCTGTTCTTCAGTGCACCGCTCAAGAATGCCGTGGTGCGCGACATCCGCAACAACATCTTCCGCAAGGTGCTCAGTCTGCCGTTGGCCTATTTCTCGGAAGAGAAGAAGGGCGAGATCATTGCCAAGATGACCAGCGATGTGCAAGAGGTGGAAAGCTCGGTGATGAGTTCGGTGGAGGTGGTGTTCAAAGAGCCGTTCACCATCATCTTCTTCCTCGGCACCTTGGTGGTGTGGAGTCCCGAACTGACGGGCTTTGTGCTGATACTGCTTCCGCTCACAGGCCTGGTCATTGGCCGTGTGGGCAAGAGCCTCAAAAAATCGAGCAAGAAGGTGCAGGACCAGATGGGCGTGCTGCTGTCGAGCATGATAGAAGCACTGTCGGGCCTGCGCATCATCAAGGCGTTCAACGCCACCGAGACCTCCTACAATAACTTCCGCCAACAGAATCAGGCGTTCATGCGCATGAAAGTGAGCATGATCCGCAAGCAGCACTTGGCATCTCCGCTCAGCGAAGTGTTGGGCACATTGGTGATGGTGGCGGTTATCTATTATGGAGGCTCGCTTGTGTTGGGCGGTGGTGGCCTCAAGGCTGACCTCTTCATCGGCTACATCGTGGTGTTCTCCCAATTGATCCAGCCCGCCAAGGCACTCACTGGTGCCATCTACAATATTCAGAAGGGCATGGCCGCTGCCGAACGTATTGACACTGTACTCGAGGCCAAAGAGACCATTGCCGACAGGTCGAATGCCCAGCATCTG
>JBFYQB010000169.1:0-12462 GCA_041302955.1 Flavobacteriales bacterium | reverse complement strand
AGCATTAACAGTATGCAGGCAATAGAAACCAACGGCAAAAAGCGATACCCAAGGGTTCAATTTATCAGATGATACCTTGTCGAGTATATCTCTGAATAAAAAGAACATCATCACTGCCTGTAGCATAAACCAGAAAAAACTGGTGATATGATAATTCACAGGATGCAATTCGTTGCCACCAAGCCAATGGTCAATAGCGAACGAAAGCGTCAATAGCGGCCGATAGCCTTGGTTGGTGGGCAGCGAACTATGGGTTGCTGCGTCTGTGAAATAGGTCTTCCACAAGCTCAGGTCCTTAATGGCTGCATTGCTCTGTATGGCATGCGAATCATCAAAATGAAAGGCGTTGTCGAAATGATTCCAGTATACTGCAGTGACCAGAATCGCCAGCAGCACAGATGCAATAAGCAGTTTGATATTGTTTGCTTTCATGGGGTGACGAATTTAGCTTTTAGCCCTTTTGAAAAACAGATGGATTGCGATGGTCGGATCACTTGACGACAAGCATTCCAAATATCTTTGCGGCCATGAGCGATGACGTGCAGGAGGATGATGTTATGGAGAAGGGCGAGATGTCCTTTCTTCAGCATTTGGAAGTGTTGCGATGGCACTTGGTACGTTCAGCCTCGGCCATCGTCATATTAGGAACGGTAGCATTTTTTGCCAAGTCTTTCGTGTTCGACACTGTGCTTTTGGGGCCTATGCGGTCAGATTTTGTGACCTATCGAGTGCTTTGCGAGGCTTCTCAGAAGTTCGGTCTTTCAGATCTGTTGTGTTTGGGCGAAATGAACTTCATACTGATCAATACTACAATGTCTGGGCAGTTCACTACGCACATTTTTGTGGCGTTGATCGCTGGATTGGTATTGGCATTTCCCTACGTTGTGTTTGAGATATGGCGCTTTGTGAAGCCAGGACTTTATCAAAACGAACGGAAGTATGCCAACGGTATGGTCACCTACACCTCGGTGCTGTTCATACTTGGTGTATTATTCGGCTACTATGTCATTGCTCCGATGTCCGTCAATTTTCTCGGCAATTACCAAGTGAGTGAACTGGTGAAGAATCAGATCGACCTCAATTCATATTTCTCGACTCTTGCAACGCTTGTTCTTGCCACTGGTTTGGTTTTCGAGTTGCCCATACTCATGTATTTCCTCACCAAGATAGGAGTTGTGACCCCCGAGTTTCTACGCACATACAGGCGGCACTCTATTGTGATCATACTTATTGTGGCGGCAGTAATTACTCCTCCTGATGTTGCCAGCCAATTATTGGTCTTCATGCCGTTGATGGTGCTTTATGAGATCAGCATTTTTGTTTCGGCTGCGGTGCTACGAAATGGCCGCAAGGTTTCTTAGCCTACTTATTGATCTACCTTCGCAGGCTTTGAAAAATTATACACCTTATTGGAAAATTGGCATGAGCAAGATTGTTTGGATCTGGCTCTTGGCCTTTATTCCTTTAGTGGTGAATGCTCAGGATAAGACCCGAGTGAAAGGTGTGGTGACCGATGCCGTCACGGGCGAACCTCTGCCGTTCGTCAATATTTCGTTCGTGGATAAGAACATTGGCACAACCACGGATTTCAATGGCAAGTACAGTATAGAGACCAATTGGGGTTCGGATAAGTTGCAGGCTTCGTTTCTTGGGTATGAGGCGCAGCAGAAGAGTGTGGTCATCGGTAGCAATCAGACCATTGATTTCAAGCTTGAAAGCACAAGCATAAAGGTGCAAGAAGTAACGGTGAAGGCCGGGAAACAGCGCTATAAGAATAAGGAGAACCCAGCTGTGCTGCTGATAGAGAAGGTGATTGCCAACCGCGACAAGAACAGGAAAGAAGGTTTTGAGCACTATCAGTATGACAAGTACGAGAAGCTGCGACTTGACCTGAACAATATCACGGAGGAATTCACCAGCAGAAAGGCGTTCAAGAAGTTTGCCTTCATGTGGGAGTATATCGACACCTCGGAGGTGAATGGCAAGCCTTATCTGCCGCTTTATCTCACGGAAAAGAAATCGAAAGTCTTCATGCGCAACACTCCTGCATCAAGCAAGGAGTTCGAGTATGCCAAGAAGTCGGTGGGATTTCAAGAGTTCATGGACGAGGAGGGCATAGGCTACTTCTTGGACAAGATCTATCAGGATATTGATATCTATGACAATTCCATCCAGTTGATGGAGAAGGATTTTGTGAGCCCCATTTCGGTGTTTGCCTTGACCACCTACAAGTATTTCATCATGGACACAAGCTTGGTGGACGGGGTGAAATGCATCAAGTTGGCGTTTCAGGGGCGTAACCCTGCGGACCTGGCCTTCCGTGGTGACCTGTGGGTGGCAATGGACTCATCCTATGCCGTGAAACAGGTGAAGATGAATATCACCCGTTCGGCCAACATCAATTTCGTGAGCGATCTGGAGATAGATCAGGTTTTCAATCACAGCGATTCGTTGGGTTGGTATATCGTGCGTGATCAGATGACCATCGACTACAATCTGCTCAACAGTAAGATGGGCATGTATGGTCAGAAAACGGTATCGTATACCGATGTGCGGGTGAACGAACCTGCACCTGATACGGTATGGGCGCGCGCTGGCAACCTCATAACCTTTGAGGGTGCGGCCGAGCAGAACGAGGCATTCTGGCAGGCAGAGCGACACGAAGAGCTGAACAAGAACGAGCAAGGCGTTTATACGATGACCAAGCAGATGAAGGAGCTGCCGGCCTTCAAACGCGCCATGAACATCCTATTCCTGCTCATATCAGGATTCTATGAAGTCGGACCGGTGGACATCGGCCCGCTTTATTCACTTATCAGTGCCAACCAAGTGGAGAAGTGGCGCTTCCGTTTCGGGGTGCGCACCAATCAGAAGTTGAGCAAGAAATTCATGCTCGAGGCCTATGGTGCCTATGGGTTGGACAAGCGCATAGACAGACGTATCAAATTCGGTTTCGGAGGTAGCTACTATTTCAGTCGCAGACCATATCATCAGATTGATGTGGAGTTTCAGCGCGATATCAAAATGCCTGGACAGGATCTGATGATCGCCACAGACGACAACATCTTTCTTTCTTTCCGAACGGGTGTGGCCAACCTGATGATCTATTTCGATTCATACAGGGTCAATTACAGCAAGGACTGGGACTTTGGGCTTGGTGCAGGATTGAGTCTGGAGCATCGCAGAATAATGCCTGCAGGTGCATTGACCTTCGACCCTATGAACGAGCTGCACAACAATCCGCGCGAGGTGGCCACCAACGAGATAGGAGTTTCGCTGCGCTATTCTCCCAATGCCCGCTACTACGAAGGGCGTTCAAAGCGGGTGCCCATCAAGAACAAGAATCCGATAATTGAGGCTAGCTATACCTATGGCATGCCGGGAGTGTTGGGCAGCAACTATGAGTTTCATAAGATAGGCCTCCGGGTATTCAAGCGGAGTTTTATGGGGCCATTCGGTTTTGGAGACACGCAGTTTGAGGGGGGCTACATGTTCGGTAGTGTGCCGTTTCCGCTGTTGTTCATTCACAAGGGCAATCAGACGTTTTTTCAGGATCCGAACAGTTTCAATCTCATGAACTGGTTCGAGTTTGTAAGCGACAAGTATATCTCACTCGATTACTACCACCATTTCAACGGTGCGCTGTTCAACAAGATTCCTTTTCTGGCCAAGTTGAAATGGCGCGAGACCATCGGTGTCAAAGGTATTTGGGGTGATGTGGGCGAGCGGAACAATCCCGATGCCACCAATTTCAGTGGGGACCCGAATCGCATCTTCGAGTTTCCTACGCGAGAGAAGCGCAATGATGATGGCGAACTGGTGCGCGATGCCAATGGCGATGTCCAAATACAGGAGGTGACCCATACGTTGCGCAGCATGCCTTATGTAGAGGCCAGCTTCGGTATCGAGAACATATTCAAGGTGATCAGTGTAGACGTGGTGAAACGTTTCACCTATCTGAACCATGGCAATGTGCCCAGCCTTGGCCCATACAAGGAAGGACGTGGTTGGGGAGTGAAGGTGAGATTTGCGATACGTTTCTGAACATGCACCTTTGCCAACCAGACATTGGTACTGATAAGTAAAATCCTAAGCCTTACGCATTGAAACTACGGGCCGAGAACATCATAAAACGCTATGGCAGCCGCACTGTTGTGCGCGGTGTCAACATCGAAGTGAGCCAAGGTGAAGTAGTTGGGCTACTGGGCCCCAACGGTGCAGGCAAGACCACATCGTTCTATATGATCGTGGGCCTTATACGCCCGAATGAAGGTCATATCTATCTTGACGACCGCGACATCACAGTTCTGCCCATGTATCGTAGGGCACAGCTCGGTATAGGTTATCTGGCGCAGGAGGCAAGTGTATTCCGCAAGCTGAGTGTAGAGGACAATATACTGGCGGTGCTCGAAATGAAAGGCGCCTCTAAGCAGGAGCAGGAACGCAAACTGGAGGAACTACTCTCGGAATTCGGCCTTGGCCATGTGCGCACCAATCGTGGCGACCTGCTTTCGGGTGGCGAGAGACGCAGAACCGAGATCGCCCGCGCGTTGGCCGTTGACCCTGCATTCATTCTGCTCGATGAGCCCTTTGCAGGGGTCGATCCCATTGCGGTCGAAGACATTCAAGAGATCGTGGCCAAGCTGAAGCACCGCAACATCGGCATCCTGATCACCGACCACAATGTTCACGAGACCCTTACCATCACGGACAGGTCCTATCTATTGTTCGAGGGGGCTATTCTGAAAGCTGGCACCGCAGAGGAACTGGCCAATGACGAGCAGGTACGTAAAGTGTATCTGGGGCAGAATTTCGTGCTGCGCGGATAGCACATCCGGGGGGCAAGTTATCAGCACATCAGGCATCTCCTGAACACCTTATCCCGCTGTCAGCTCTATCCTGAAGCTTTCCATGATCTGATTGGCAAGCAGGTCTTTGCAGGCCTTTTCAACCTTCTGCTTGGCGGTAGCCTCGTCAGCAGCCTCCACTTCCAAAGAGATATGCTTGCCGATGCGCACATTGCCTATCTCAGGCAGCCCAAGGTTCTTCATGCTCGAACTTACGGCCTTGCCCTGTGGGTCAAGGAGTTCTTTAAGGGGCATCACATCTATCTCGGCACGGAATTTCATCTGGTCTTCAGTTGGTTGTTGGCAATGGAAAATAACACGTACAAAAGTAGGATGGCAGGTATGGCCACCGTCTGTAGAATTATCAACAGCACCAAGGATGTTATCAAGAATCCATAGTGAAGTTCGTTGCCTTTCCACCCGAACTGCTTGAATTTCATGGCAAGCAGCGGAATATCGCTCACCATGATGGCGCTGAGCCCAATGCTCGAAGCGATGAGAAACGCGGGTGAAAGCACCAGTGCCGATGGGGCAAAGGGCAGATAGCTCGGCACATGCCACAGCATGAACGGTATGGAGATGACCCATAGGGCACTGGCAGGGGTGGGCAGTCCTCGGAAACTGTCGGACTGCCGCTCGTCCACGTTGAACTTGGCCAGCCGCAGCACCGAGAAGATGGGCACCGCAAGCGGAATGATGAGCAGGGGCTGCTGCACGAATGCCCCAAGCTCCAAAACCTCTATTCCCAGTGCACCTTGAAGAAAATGCAGCAGTAGCATGCCTGGTACCACACCGAACGTGACGCCATCGGCCAACGAGTCGAGCTCTTTGCCAATGGGCGATGAAACATGCAGAAGTCTTGCCGCAAAGCCATCAAAAAAATCGAGAATGGCCGCCACCACCACCAGCACAGCGGCAGCAAGCGCATCGCCATTGAATATGGCCACCACCGCCAGACATCCGCACAGGAGATTCATGCAGGTGATGAAATTGGGGATGTGCCGAACTATGTTCATGGCCGCGAAGGTAGTGGGTGAACCAAATGCCCAACGTATCTTCAAATAAATGCGCATTTGAGCGATAGGATGGCATCGGGATTTGGATGTTATGCGACAATTTGCATCATTTACAGCCTGGCATGGGCGCGAACAGCGTTAACGGCCTTTTGAAGTGCTTTTAGAACACCTTTTAACCTATCAATAATGCCTTTCAGACCGTGATTCGTGCCGTTTAGCCTCTTCATTATGTCTTTTAGCGTGTTCTACAGGCCTTTTAGCATGTTCATAACGCCTTTCTCGGTGTCTACCACGCCCTTTACCGTGTTATGCACACCCTTTACCGTGTTCATGACACCCTTTACAGGCCCCTATGAAGCCTTTTAAAAGCCTTTTAAGGAGCTATTCACTGAAATCGTGTGGGGGTGCTCGATAAAGTTTGGCAGTCTATGCAATTGGTTTTGACCTAAGCAAAACCTAGCGTTGGTGGATACCCAAGAGGCGCGTATCCGTACCGATGTTCGGTCAATCAGCGTTGTTCATCGGCTTCAGGTAGAAGTGCCGTTTCAATTGCAGGAACGGTTTCTCAAACAAGTTCCAACTCAGATGTGCCAACGGCAGAATGAACAGAAAAGCGATGATAGGTTTTAGAAGTAGGAATGCTGCAACATCATCGCCCAAAGACAACCACTGCAAGGTCCGCCCTGCTATCAAAAGGCCAATTTCATGAAAACAGAACAGTCCGTAGCTCACCACACCAAGCCATGTCAGGGTCTTGAGACGTCCGAATTTGAATAGGCTATTTGGGCTGAAATTCTGCTCGAAGATGAAGTAGGAGAGGAGCAGGGCAAAGAGCAGTTTCTCGGCAATAAGCAGCAGCGGCCCGGCCAAGGTCTCGTTCTGAAAAATGTCGCGATAGAAGAACAGACAAATGAAAAACACCATGTAGATGACCGCTATGGTAGGCTTGCCAAGTCGCACCAACTTGTCGAATCCCCAATTGCGATGAAAGGAAAGGAAGGCGAATATGGCACCCATGCAGATATCGCTGAGAAGGAACAGAGTGTGGAACCACAGATGCACATCCGTATGGTAGTAATAGAAGGTAGTAGCAGTAAATACAGCCATCAATAGGGCCATCAACCATTTTTCGTGCCGTCTGAACACGATGAGCAGAAAGGGCCAAAAGATGTAGAACTGCTCTTCAACACTCACGCTCCAAAGCACCGAGATGATCGGGCTATGGGTCCAACCATGCTCAATGAGATGGAAATTGCCTAAGAACAACAGGAAATACCAAGGGCTCCCAACCTCGGCATAAGGTTCTCCCATCCATTGCATGAACCATGGAAGCACCACGAACCCGATGAACAGCACCAGAAAATACAACGGCCAGATGCGCAGGGCCCTCCTTATATAATAGCGCCATGGGCTGAAAGTGCCGGCCCGCTGTCGTTCTTCCAATATTACCCATGTGTTCACATAGCTGGAAAGCACAAAGGCAAAGCTGAACCCGGTGGTGCCGAATATGTAGATGTAATGTTTGGCCAACACATACGCATCGGTCTGCATCACGGCAGTGCTTTCCGTATCCAGCGCATGACCCAAGAAGATGAACACGAAAGCGATGAAACGCAAGGCATCCAGATTCTCGAAATAGACCTTGGGAGATGACATGGCTTTGCGGTGTCGCGGTTCAAACCTACAGCAATTTCATATGGGGCAGGAAACGGCAGCTGCAAACAGTTCTGAAAAAAAACTGTTGTAAGAGGAAATATTTCTGCAAAATCTCCGTTAATGGTGCCGTCAGCCGTAGGCAGGTCTTTTTTCTACTTTTAACGCATCTATAACCGTATGCACATTCTCACCCGCGCAGTTATCCTGATCACAGTCCTTTCGGCAGCCGCACAAGGCGTCAAGGCACAGGCCCCCAAGTTCAGCAACGAGTTTTTGGCCATCGGTGTTGGTGCCCGCGCCTTTGGCATGGGCAATGCCATGGTGGCCGGAGCAGATGATGTGACAGGTGGCTACTGGAACCCGGCAGGTATCTCGCTTGCAGGGCAGAATTTTCAGGTAAGCCTCATGCATGCCGAGTATTTTGCCGGTATCGCCAAGTATGACTATGCCGCTATTTCGGCCCCTATTATTGACGATTACACAACGGGGGCTTTCAGTTTCATCCGTTTCGGGGTGGATGATATCCCGAACACCACAGAGCTCATAGATGACGAAGGCCGCATCAACTACGACCGTGTCACAGCGTTCACTGCTGCCGATTACAGTTTTCAGATCAGCGTGGCGCGCAGAAGTCCCAAGATAGTAGGGTTGCGCTACGGGGGCACGGTCAAGGTGGTCTATCGCCATGTGGGCGACTTTGCCAGTTCTTGGGGTTTCGGCCTTGACGGAGGTGTGCAATACGACCTCAAGAAATGGAAGTTCGGGGTCATGGCCCGCGATGTTACCAGCACATTCAATGCATGGACATTCACCCTCAACGATCGCACCAAGGAGGTGTGGCGCGCCACGGGCAACGAGATACCCAACAACTCGCTCGAGGTGACACTTCCCAAACTCATCCTTGCGGCAGGCAAACGATTCGATATCTACAAGAAATTCGGACTCTACACTGAGTTGGACTTCGACCTTACGTTTGATGGCAAGCGTCCAGTGCTCATTCAAGGCGACCCTATCAGTGTTGAGCCGCATTGGGGGCTGGAGCTGTTCTATTCAGATTTCATCTTTGTCCGTTTCGGGGTCACCAACATTCAAGACTACACCAATGATGATGGCGAAGCGGTGTGGTCATGGCAACCTAACGTGGGTGTGGGTGTCAGGATAAAAGGATTCTATATTGATTATGCTCTTACTGACATCGGAGACCAGAGTGTAGCCCTCTTCAGCAACGTGTTCTCGCTCAGGGTGGACCTGCACAAGGACCTGTTCAAGAAGAAGGAAAAGGCAGCCATGTAGGTCCCGGCCTGCACGATGCCAATTGGAATAACAATGGGACGATAGGATAAACCTGCCAGTGGCACTATGAAAAGACTTCTATTCATCGGTCTTGTATTCAGTTCCTTGTTTGCCTCGGGCCAACAGTTCCACAATGAATGGGTCAACTATTCGCAGTCCTATTTCAAGTTTGATATCAAGAATGAAGGTGTCTATCGCATCAGCTATCAGGTGCTGAACGATGCCCTTGCTGCCAATGGGTTCAATTTGAGCACTATTGACAAGCGCAATTTTCAGGTCTTTGCCCGTGGCGAGGAGCAGCATATATATGTGCCAGCAACTTTCAATGATCCGACCAATTTCACCTTCGGTCTTAACGACTACATCGAGTTCTATGCCCGTGGCAACGATGGCGAGTTCGACACTCCGATGTATGACCTGCCCAACAATCATGGCAATCCTTATTACAGCCACTTCAACGACACCATCTCGTATTTCCTGACGTGGAACAGCTCTACAGCCAATGCGCGAATGACACTCGAGTCTGATGTCACGTTCACTGGTTATACACCATCACCCTACATCATAAGAGATGAGGTGGATGAGCTTCATGATCAGTATTTTCTTGGTCAGGGATATGTTCAGGTGGCAGGAAGCACCAGCCCTGAATACACTGGTGGAGAAGGTTGGTATGGTTACTATTTTGATGGTGGATTCACTGATACTTTCTGGAATCTCAACACATCATTCCGCACCGCTTCTGGCCCCGATGCAGAGATCGAGATAAGTGTGGTGGGCCACACCAACGATAATAAGAACCTTCGTATCACAGGGCCAGGAATTCTCTTCGATACCGTGATGGTCGGATACAATGGGTATCGCTACAATTTTACGGTTCCTACCTCAAGTCTTGGGGCCAATACGACCAATTTCACCTTCGATATCACCAATACGCCTGCGTTTGCATCGTATCAGGCCATTGTTGGGTTTGTCAAAGTGCGCTACCCGATGACACCTAACCTTGGAGGTGCCACAACTGCCAAGTTTTTCGTGCCCAACAACCCGAATTATCCAGCACAGCCAAAGAGCTATGTGCAATTGGCAGGCTACAATGAGAGCACACCTCGTGTCTATGACCTCACCAATCATAAGCGTATTTCCGTATCAGGCACTCAGGGCAGTTTTGGTTTTCTCATTCCCGACAATGGAACGCTGAAGGAGTGTTTCATCACTGGTGAAACAGCTATCAATGCCAACGCCATCAACAGCTTGATTCCAGCGGGTGCCAACGGGTCGGTGTATTTCACTGATCTTACAGCCTTGAATCCTGCCACGGATTATTTCGCCATCAGTAATGCATCCATGTATGCCGAAGCACAGAGCTATGCATCCTATCGCAATACAACGGGGCACACGGCCATTGCGCTCGATGTAGATGAGCTCTACTCTCAGTTTGCATGGGGAATCAGAAAACATCCGCTTGCCATCCGCAATTTCGCCAATTGGACCTTGAGCAATCTGGATGCGCCAAAGCACATCTTCCTTATTGGTAAGTCCATAGCCAGCAGGGATGCCCGTACCGATCCGGCCAATTATGCCATGGTACAGGTGCCGAGCTTTGGCTATCCGCCCAGCGATATGATGTTCACCTCGCGCTTGGGCAACACTTATCTCGAAGAGCCCGCATTGGCAGTAGGCCGTTTGGCCGCTCAGACAGCAGCACAGGTAAGTGACTACCAGAGCAAAATGCAGGAATATGAAGCACTCGACCCTGCATTGTGGATGAAGCGCATCCTTCACTTCTCGGGTGGTGGCATCCAATCGGAGGTCACACAGATCCGTTCCTACCTCGATTCGTATAAGTACATCATCGAAGACACGCTTTATGGAGCCGATGTCATCACATTTCAGAAGACCAGTTCGGAGCCTTTTCAGATTACGCAGGTGGACAGCATACGTCAGCTTATTGAGCAGGGGGTACAGATGACCAATTTCTTCGGTCATGGTTCGGGTGTAGGATTCGATGTGAGCATTGACCATCCCTCTCAATTTCAGAACAACAGCGGCAAGTATCCATTCATGGTTGCCAATTCATGCTATGCGGGTGATATACATCAACCTACTACAGGGCCATTGTCACTATCGGAAGAGTGGGTGCTATATCCACGAGGTGCGATGGCATTCATGAGCACAGTGGGGCCAGGCAACAAGTTCTATCTCCATAACTACTGCACCAGATTTGTGAAGAACATCAGCTATGGCACCTATGGCGAGAGCATTGGCATGGCGATGAAGAAAACGGTGCGTGACAATGCACAGCCTAACAACCCGGTCACTCGCATCCATAATCTGGAATATACCCTGCATGGCGACCCGGCTTTTAACATCACCGATAGGCCTTTGCCCGATCTGATGGTGAATCAACAGAGCCTCTACACCGAAATGGAGGAAGTGACCACCGAACAGGACTCATTTGCGCTCAATATCATCATCACTAATCTTGGTAGGGCGTTCAGCGATTCGTTCATCGTGGATATATCGCGGGTGCTACCTGCAGGTGGTGCGCCCGATTTCAACGCTAGCATTATCCACCATCCCGTGGATTATATCGATACGATGACCGTCATGGTGCCTGTCGATTTCTTGAATGGTATCGGCCTGAACAATATCTGCGTTACCCTTGACGCTACGGACACCATTACGGAGATAGACGAGATGAACAACGCGGCCTGTTTGAGCGTCAATGTCATTTCTCCAGACATTATTCCGGTATATCCGTATGAGTTTGCTGTGATGCCCGATCAAGGAATAACCCTGAAGGCAAGTACGGGCAATCCTTTTGCGCAAGAGAAGACCTACAGGTTGGAAGTGGACACGACCGACCTGTTCAATAGCCCTATACGCCAGTTCACCACGGTGACGCAAGGTGGGGGAGTGGTCACTTGGACACCTTCTTTGTTAGCCAACATGCCTGATAGTACGGTCTACTTCTGGCGTGCCAGTGTGGACTCGGCCACTTATGGATTCTACAAGTGGCGAGAGAGTTCTTTCCAGTACATTGTGGACAAGTATGGTTGGGGACAGGCTCATTTCTTCCAGTACAAGAAGGATGATTTCTCTACCATTTTTTACAATCGCCCTAACCGAACGTTTGATTTCCTTCAGGCACTGAAGCAACTTTCGGTGAACAATTTCGGTGCTCCAACCACACTTTCAGAGGCAGAGGCCATCAACTTCTTTGTGGATAATGGAAGGGAAGAATACGTGGCCTGCCCAGGCCCAAGTGTCTATTCTCCTCAATTGGTGGTGGCCGTCATTGACCCATGTTCGTTGGTGCCATGGCAAACTCCGGGAAACGAGCCTGTGACCGGAATCTTCCTCCCGGGCAATGGAAACCATGGTCAATTGACCAACTGCTCGCCAAACAGGCCAAGGAAATGGTACACGTTCCGTACAGGTGTTCCGAGCGATATGGATGCCTTTGCCAATTTTGTGAATAACGTGGTGCCAGACAGCCATCATATTGCCATTCTCAGTTGGCGCGGTGTTGATTTCACGGCCATGCAGCCCCAGCATTTGCAGGTGTTCACCGATCTAGGTGCAACACAGGTGGGCACCTTGAGCAATGTTCCCTACATATTCTACACCCGCAAGGGTGACAACGCCACAAC
>JBFYQB010000168.1:0-6244 GCA_041302955.1 Flavobacteriales bacterium | reverse complement strand
CTTTAGGCCTTTTCCTGTTTGTGATAAATGCAGGAATGGTGTTGCTGGCAGAAAAGTTGGTGGATGGGTTTACCGTAGATAGCTTTTGGTGGGCACTACTTTTCAGTATTTTGCTGTCTGTGCTCACATCGCTCATGGAGTCCCTTGGTAAAAGACCGGAGCGTAATACAGACATCCAAAACTGATAGGCGTTTCCGCTATCAGAATACTTTAAATACCTGCTGATGCTCTGTAGTGGTGATACGCAGCAGTTTTATACCTTGATAGGCAGGAATCGCAATGTTGGTGATGGCACCCGCAGCCCTATCTGAAAGTTGTTGTCTGAACAGCAATTTACCACTTACATCCGTCCATTCCAGAGAAACGTTGCGTTCAGCATTGCTGAGGTGAATGGTCATTTGATCTCTGTAGTGTGATAATCTGAATGGTTCACCCATCTGTACCAAACCTGTAGGACTTATGATTATGCTATTGCTCAGCACCTCACAGGTGCCAACATTGACTATGCCTACCTGATAGGTGCCAGTGGCAGAATAGGCGTGTGTCTGAGCCACTTCATTTGTGATCGGTTCGCCATCCAAATACCACTGATAGTTGGTGGCATTAGTGCTTTGCAATGTGCCTCCATTGTCGGTTATTACGGGTGCATCGTTCGGACAACTGAAGATGTTTGTTCCAAGACCAGGATTGGTTGAGATTTCATTTTCAAAGGCATCGTAGGCGGTGCAGTCATCCCATAGGAAATAGCGCAGCCATGGATGAACCACGGTAAAACTTATCGCATGTTGCTCTTCACGGGTCAATGTGCCGATGCTTGTCTCGCCAGTGGCACAGAACACGTTATAATCGGCAAAGAAACAGTGTGCACCTTCCGTAATACGTGCGTAGGCCTTACAATCCGAACCCAAGGCATTGAAGATTGCCAATGAATTCGTGGCTTCTGGAGTCACCTGGTCCTCGGTTCCATACAGAAATAGCGCTGGCACACTGACATTTGCTGCAGCTGTAACGGCACTTGGGTTGGTCTCCGCAGCAGCGAGAGTTACTATGCACTGTATGGAGGTATTGTTTGAGGCCCCTAATACCGTGGCACCAGCACCCATGCTGTGGCCCATTATGGCCGTGCGCGGACGTACTTTGGCGTAGAATGGTGATTGGCTGTCTGCGTTGTCCGCCTGCATTTTGTTGGCAAGAAAAGCAAGGTCAAGACCAAAAGCCGCATGGTTTGGACCGGGTATCAGCCCGCCTTCTGTTTTCGGAAGCATGACAATATAGCCCTCGGGAACGAATTCAGTCCACCAGTTCTGATATGCAGAATAGGCCATGGTAAAACCATGTCCGAAAACTATTACCGGGAATTCTCCTGATGCTACGTTAACGTTGTCGCCAGCAGTAGCGGCTGGATAATATACCTCCGTTGCAATGGCTCTGTTGCTTCGTGCTGGGTCAGTATAGGTGATGGTGCGATGGCCAATGGCGAAGTTCTGCGCCATGGTTGAAGAACTTGCAGTGATTAAAATTAACGCAGTAAAAAAGTTTCTCATAGATGATGGATGACGTTGTAACACAGACAAACAATTCACAGTTTTGTTCGGCATGAAAAGTAGGCTCTTTTTTCTTCTCACAATGTTCGTCAGTGTCCATATTCATGGACAGGAAAAGATGGACCGTATCGCTTTTGGATCCTGTAGTGCTCACTTTGGCAAACAGCGAATTTGGAAGAGTGTGGTAGACAAAGACCCTGACCTATGGATATGGTTGGGAGATAACATCTATGCTGATACTGAGGATATGGAGAAGATGGCGTATCGATATGCCCAACTCGACACTAACGAAAACTACAACTTGCTTAAGCAGTCAGTCCCGATCATTGCCACTTGGGATGACCATGATTTTGGAGGCAATGACGTGGGTAAGAATTATCCCAAGAAGGCGGAAAGCCAACAGCTGTTCCTGAAATTCTTCAACGAGCCAAAGAATAGTAAGCGTTGGAAGCAACAAGGGGTGTATGCCAGTTATACATATGGCAGTGACGAGAGGAAAGTGAAGGTCATATTGTTAGACACGCGCTACAACCGTGATGATCCAGGTAGCGAAGCTGATATGCTTGGCGAGGAACAATGGCAATGGCTTGAGAGTGAGATGCGAAGTAACGATGCCAAGATCACTATCATAGGTAGCAGCATACAATTTGTCAATGCTTTCAAAGGATTTGAATGTTGGAGCAAGTTTCCTGCCTCTCAGAAACGTATCCTGGACTTGGTGGCAGCCACGAAACTTAAAGGCGTGTTCTTTATCAGTGGCGATGTGCATTTTGGAGAGGTTTCAAAACGTCAATATCCTCAGGTGTCCTATCCGATTTACGACTTCACATCCAGTGGACTGACACACGGTAATCAGATAGTCGGTTTCAAGAATCCAGATAGAGTGACGCCACGATGGGGTTTCCGAAACTTTGCTACCATCGAATTTGATTGGGAGAAGCAGGAAGTGGTCATGTTGTTGCACGACATGCTAGGCACCCGTGTTTTCAAGCAGGACGTGCCTTTCACCGAACTGGGTTATTAATTGTGATGTTCGAGGCTTTCAACACCATCTTGGTCGAATAGCATGAGAGTTGGCCTCCTTTCGGATACGCACAGCCATTTGGATGAAGGTATCCTTACTCATCTTGCATCTTGCGATGAGATCTGGCATGCTGGAGATATCGGTTCGGCATCGGTAACTGATACATTGGCCCAATGGAAACCGTTGCGCGCGGTGTATGGCAATATTGATGATGCCAAGATGCGTCTCACTTTCCCAGAGGACAATTTATTTACTGTAGAAGGCGTGAAAGTGCTCATAACGCACATAGGTGGCTATCCTGGGCATTATGTTCCTCGAGTTCGGCAGCTTCTTCATGCGGAACGTCCCAAACTCTATATATGTGGGCATTCACACATACTTAAAGTGATGCCTGATAAACAACTCGGCCTGCTGCATATGAATCCTGGAGCAGCTGGAGTGCATGGGTTCCATCATGTGCGCACCCTTTTGCGATTCACCATTTCGAAGGGCACTATCAAAGACCTTGAGGTAGTGGAGTTGGGAAAACGAGGGTGATTCTGTTCAAACAGCCACAGAATTCCACTATTGCAGAATGACATTTGGTCTATTGGTCATGGTTCAATGTGAGGCTGATATCCATACCTCCGCTGGCATGATTTGATCGTTTCGGTGTTCTTGCTAAGTAACTTCGGGAAGTGAAAAATGATTCAGTTACTTTTTTATTAGTATTGACAGGGGCAATGAATACGTTGGAAACAAAATGAACTGCCAATGAGTGAAATAGGAATTGAGGTGTATGGTGTAGCTTCGATCATCACCTTTTTTGGACTGGTCGAGATGTTGATGGGTGTGTACGGACATCGATCTGTACGATCCAAGAACGACTGGTTGGTGGAAGTGCTGAGTTTCGGTATGCTTACGGTACTGATAAAGCCGTTCATTTATCTTTTGGTGCATTCTATTCTGGCCCTGTTGCTGCCTGAAATGAAGGACGAGTGGAGTGACCTTTCCTTTTGGTGGGCATTGCCATTGGTGCTACTGGTTGATGATGTACAGCAATACTGGTATCACCGTATGTCTCATGTATGGCCATTCCTGTGGAAATTGCACCGTCCGCATCATGTGGCGCGCGAAATGGGTGTACTGATCTCCTACAGGAATGCTAACCTTTATTACCTGCTTATGCCCAATATTTATTGGTTGGCGTTGGCTACCTATTTAGGCATGACCGAGGCTGTGGCGATAAGCATTGTACTGAAACAGATCGTGGTGAGCGCTGCTCATAGCCCTACACGATGGGACAGAGTACTTTACCGTTATCGCTTTATGCACCCATTGGCATGGCTTATAGAACGGATCATCTCCACGCCTAGCACCCATTTTGCGCATCACGGGCTAAGTGATGCTGATGGCATAAGTAACCCCAATGGCAATTTCAGTAACATGTTCTTCATTTGGGATGTGATTTTTGGTACTGCGCGCATCAATAGGAAATATCCGACTCAGTTCGGTATAGCCGATGACCCCAATGACCCTTGGTATGCCCATCTATGGTATCCTATCGTGAAATCGGACAAGAATGGTAGTGAGCTTTCAAAGTGAAGAAATGAAAGCTGCATGGCCAAAAAAGAAACCCCGGCCAAGTTTCCTCGACCGGGGCTCATTATGCCCTTGTTCAACCAAAAACGTTTAAGGCATAAGTACCGTGTCGATGACGTGTATTACGCCATTGGATCCTTTCAGATCTGTAGCGGTCACAGTGCTGATGCCACCTTTGGCATCGGTGAGTATCACCTTGTCGCCTTTGAGTGATGCCGTTAGTTTGGCACCATTCACTGTGGTTACCTCTGCCTTGCCATTGCCTTTTTTGATCGCGGCTACCACTGCTGCTGCATCTAAATTCCCTGCTACAACGTGGTAGGTAAGAATGCCAGACAACGCTTTTTTGGATTCAGGCTTCAGAAGTCCGTCAACCGTTCCTTTCGGCAATTTGTCAAAGGCAGCATTTGTAGGAGCGAAAACCGTGAATGGTCCGGCACCTTTCAGTGTACCAACAAGGTCAGCGGCTTTCACAGCGGCAACCAAAGTGGTGTGGTCTTTTGAGCTGATGGCAACATCTACCACATCGCTTTTCTGAGCAGAAGCAGTTAGACCTGAAATCATCAACATGGAAACAAGCATTAGATTTTTCATTTTGTTTAATGTTTTAGTTTGATAATGAAACAAGATGGTGCCTGTAAAGTTCAGAGATGAGAAAAATATTCTTGGATAATGATGATGTACCATTCACCTTTTGAACACTAAGGGATAGGCATACAACTGATAAAAGTCCTATCTGGTCCCGATGTTTATCATCTTTTTGGCCTGCATTGATAACGAACCTTGCGGCAACTAAATAATCACAAACCCTATGGAAAAGCACGATCTGCACCACGAATTCCCTGAACTGAGCGAAAAGATTCACGCATTGAAGGTCTCTGACAATCACTTCAAGAAGTTGTTTGATGAATACCATGATGTGAACAATCAGGTGCATAGTATTGAGACGGGTGCTATGGTAACTGCAGATGAGACGCTTGACAAGCTTCGCACGCATCGTGTGTATCTGAAAGACGAGCTCTATAGACTGCTCAACGCCTAATAGACCAACCACGGTCTCCAATCACCGATCCCTGACCTCACGTAAGAGGTCAGGGATTTTTTTGTGCGTAACTGCCGCCAAGGTGTCCTTGTTGTCTGGTGAAGTGTCCTGTAATTTTGCGGCCGCTATGAAAGAACACATGGAAAAGCTGGCAGCTTACAATGCCGATCATTGGGTTGGCGATTGGCTTATTAAAGTCGGGGTACCGCACAATCTGGTTGACCTGGCAGCCATGGGCATCGACCTTGGCATTCTCATCTGCATTGCCATACTGGCTGATATCTTCACAAAAAGGGTGGTTCTGCCCGCGATACAGAAAGCTGTGTCGAGGTCACAGACCGACCTTGATGATGTCTTGTTTGAGAACAGGGTGTTCGATGCATTGGTGCATATCGCTCCGGCATTGGTCATTCAGGCAGGTGCACCTATAGTTTTTGAGGATGTACCAGTGGTCCTACCTTGGATCTCGAAGGCGGTTTCGGTCTACATCATCGGGTCGGTGGTGTGGGTGGCCAGCGCGGTGCTTGATGCGCTGTATGAGTTCTCTAAGCGCTCTGAGTATCTGAAGGACAAGCCCATGCTAAGCTACATTCAGGTAGGAAAGCTGGTGGTCTACATTCTGGCGAGTATTCTCATCTTCTCCACGCTGTTCGACAAGTCGCCTCTCGTTGTGCTCAGTGCCTTTGGTGCTGTGGCGGCTGTGCTGCTGTTCGTTTTCAAGGATACCATCATGGGGCTTGTGGCCAGTATTCAGATAAGCACCAACGATATGTTGCGGGTGGGTGATTGTGTGACCATGGAGAAGTATCAGGCCGATGGCGAAGTGACGCGCATCACGCTCAATACCATCACGGTGCAGAACTACGATAAGACCATTTCGCATATTCCATCTTTCGTATTCGTTTCTGACTCGTTCAAGAACTGGCGGGGCATGTCAGATTCGGGAGTGAGGCGCATCAAGCGTACGCTGCTTATAAATATCAGTACAGTGCGTTTTTGCGACAAGGAGATGTTGGATCGATTCTCCAAGTTCGAACTGCTGAAGGATTATAT
>JBFYQB010000167.1:0-4088 GCA_041302955.1 Flavobacteriales bacterium | reverse complement strand
CGCGGAGGTGAAAAAACCGCACTCCGATAAGGTACAGCGGTATCACCGTCAGTGCGCTGCACAGGGCAGGCAACAGACGCAGTGCCCATGGGTCATGGCCTACCAGCAGCATCCAATGATGCAGCAGCAGCTCGAACAGCGGAGGATTGTTGCCCGTGTTCAGAAAACGGATGATGTCGCCCACCGACTGCTGCGCCACAAGGATGGAAAATGGCTCATCGCCCGCTATGTCGTTGGCGGTAAGATGCCACAGCCGCAGCACGAGCGCGATCCCGAACAGCGCGATGGCTGTAAGCGTAATACGCCATGTGCTCTGGCCTTTGATAGTGGTCAATGCTTAAAGATGGGTGTATATGCTGGTCTGGGCCAAATGCCGGCCTCTTCTTGGCAGTTTCCCATAAATGTTCAGGAGACCCTGCAAAGTAAAGAAGATCGGTAGCCCAGTGCACCGCTCCCGACCTATGGCAAAGCGCACAACCCAAAAGCTCATGGCTGCTTACTTTTGGCCATCACTTAAATCCATACGTATGCTCGAACGCCCCCGCAGGAACCGCAATTCAGAAACCATCCGGGGTCTCGTGCGCGAAACCCGCCTCCATCTCGACAACCTCATCTTTCCCCTCTTCCTCTTGGATGGAAAGGGCAAGAATGAACCGATAAAGTCCCTTCCCGGCATCGCGCGCCTGTCCGAGGACAACGCACTGCGCGAGATGGAGCAGTGTATGGAATTGGGCCTGCGCTCCTTCGTGCTCTTTCCTGCCGTTGACGAGAAACTGAAGGACACAGAGGCCACCTATTCCTATTCCAAGAAGAACTTCTACCTGCGCATCATCAAGAAGATGAAGCAGGAGTTTCCCGAAAGCTGCCTTATCAGTGATGTGGCCATGGACCCCTACAGCAGCGATGGCCACGATGGGCTGGTCGAGAATGGCCGCATCCTCAATGATGAGACCCTAGGCATCCTTGGCCGCATGGCTGTAGCGCAGGCCGAGGCAGGCATAGACATCATCGGCCCAAGCGACATGATGGATGGCCGTGTGGGCCATATCCGCGAGGAACTTGACGATGCCGATTTCGAACAGGTCGGTATCATGGCCTACACCGCCAAGTATGCCAGTGCCTACTATGGTCCCTTTCGCGATGCCCTCGAAAGCGCCCCCAAGATGGGCGACAAGAAGACCTACCAGATGGACCCTGCCAACAGCCGCGAGGCCATGCGCGAGGCCGCTTTGGACGCATCCGAAGGTGCCGACTTTCTGATGGTGAAGCCCGCTTTGCTCTACCTCGACATCATCCATGCCATCAGCCAGCAGCACGACCTGCCCATCGCGGCCTACAATGTCAGTGGTGAATATGCCATGCTCAAGGCCGCTGCCGAAAAAGGCTGGCTCGACTACGACAAGGCCATGCCCGAAATGCTCCTTAGCATCCGCAGGGCAGGAGCTACTGCAATTTTGACCTATGCCGCGAAGGAGTATGCCCTGCTGAATAAGAGAACGGGACACTGAAATGGAAATTGGCATCAGACCAAGGCAGCTTTTTTGGTCGGCAGACCATTTTCAAAACTCCATTTTCAATCAACCCCTTGAAAGATGCTGAAGATCGACATGCACACCCACATGATGCCGAGGCACATGCCCGACTTCGCCAAGAAGTTCGGCTATGGCGACTTCATCACCATGGAACACGTCAGTGCAGACGAGGCCAATATGATGCAGGGCTCCCGCTTCTTCCGCAAGGTGCAGCGCAATGTGTGGGATGCGGAGGTGCGTATTCCCGAATACGCACAGTTCAATACCCAGGTGCAGGTCGTGTGCACCATTCCCGTGCTGTTCAGTTACTGGGCCAAGCCAAAGGATGGGGCCGAGGTCTCCCGTTTTCTGAATGACGACCTCGCAGAGACCATCGCGCCTTTCCCCAAGAATTACATAGGCCTCGGTACCCTGCCCATGCAGGATACCGACCTCGCCATCCGCGAGCTCGAACGCTGCAAGGCCCTCGGGTTTCCCGGTGTGCAGATAGGCTCCAACATCAACGACCGCAACCTAAGCGAGCCAGAGTTCTATCCCATCTTCAAGGCTTGCCAAGAATTGAACATGGCAGTCTTCGTCCACCCGTGGAACATGATGGGCATGGAACACATGCGCAGATATTGGCTGCCATGGCTGGTAGGCATGCCGGCCGAGACGAGCCGCGCCATATGCTCCATGGTCTTCGCAGGCATCTTCGAGAAACTGCCCGACCTAAGGGTCTGCTTTGCCCATGCAGGCGGGTCATTTATTCCCACTATCGGACGCATAGAGCATGGCTTCAACTGCCGCCCCGACCTGGTGGCTATCGACAATGAGCGAAGCCCGCGCGAATATCTCGGCAAATTCTGGGTCGATTGCATCACCCACGATGCTCCCGCACTCCAGTTCATTCTCGACTCCGTAGGTTCCGAAAAGGTATGTCTCGGTAGCGATTACCCTTTCCCATTGGGCGATCTTGAGATAGGCAAGTTCATCGAAGACATGAACCTGCCACCTCGCGACCTCCACAACATTTTCTCTCGCAGCACCCTCGCGTGGTTGGGGCTCGATGAGTCAAGGTTCTAAAGCCTCGCACCTGACGGGTTCCCCACTACCTCTTTGCGTCTCTGCGTCTTTGCGTGCAACCCTTTTTTCTCCATTCCTCTGTGTGCAACTGCCCACCCGTAGAGACGTTGCACGCAACGTCTCCACAACCTGCAGCATCATTGCCTACAACCTTTTTCTCCGATTGCACTAAGTTAGCCCCTTCGCTCGGTTCCATGGCATACGCATAGCCCACTACCTCTTTGCGTCTCCGCGTCTTTGCGTGCAACCCTTTTTTCTCCATTCCTCTGTGTGCAACTGCCCGCCCGTAGAGACGTTGCATGCAACGTCTCCACAACCTGCAGCATCATTGCCTACAAACTTTTTCTCCGATTGCACTAAGTTAGCCCCTTCGCTCCTTTCCATGGCATACGCGTAGCCCACCTCCTTTTTCCGTCTCTGTGTCTTTGCGTGCAACCCTTTTTTTCTCCATTCCTCTGTGTGCAACTGCCCACCCGCAGAGACGCTGCATGCAACGTCTCTAAAACTGAAACATCTCCAAAGCCCGAAACATTTACATGACTAGGGCAACGGAGGTAGGGGAGGCGGCATCACCGGGTTCAAACGGAACACCAGGTCCGATACATCGCCATCCACGGGCATGGTCGCTGTCAGGTCAGAATAGCCTAACGCTTTCACGATGATAGTGCGCGTCCCATAGGGCACCTTCTCGGCCACAAACCGCCCATCACTGCCAGTGGTGGCCACAATAGCATCTATCTGCACTGTGGCTCCTGCTATTGGCAGTCCCAGCGCATCACTGAGCACCATTCCGCCCAGCAGCGCCAGCTTCTTAGGGCCATGACCGGCATTGATTATCTTCCTCACGTAGCGATACGTGTCATAGAAATCCCTGTTGCTCACTCGGAACTTCTCCATCAGTTTGTCCATCCGCTTTTTCAGGATGTCATCAGCCTCCTTGAACAATGTAGGCAGCGTCTGGGTGGCCATCTTGCGCTCCGATATCGCCAACCGTGGTGCTTGGCTCTGCGTGCTCCAGGCCGTTATCAGTCCCTGCAGGTTCAGCAGGTCCACCGCGTCAACTCCATAGTCCCCAAGATTTGCCAGCACCCCGTTCGCCTTATCGTGTATCACTTGGCATACCTGTTCCAATTCCTCATCCTCCTGCGTCCGCAGTGCCGTCCGTGTAAAATTCACAAGAGCATACAGGTCAGTGTCCTCCGTTGCGGCAGCATAGGCCTGCACTGCGGCTGCCACTCCATAGCTCGTGTCCGCCAGCAACTGCTTCCGCATCCGCTTGCTCTGTGTTTTCCCCTTGGTCGTCAGCAGCTGTATCATATTCAGTTGGCGTATCTCCAACGTCTTGTTCACCATGGCCGATTTCGCTATTACCAGTCCCTGCAAGCTCGATACTAGCGTATTGTTCTTGTCCAATACCTCACTCACCGCCTCATACATGCTCAACTTGTTTTCCTGTGCATTTTTCATGGCTGTTGTTTTTGGTTACAGGCA
>JBFYQB010000166.1:0-9414 GCA_041302955.1 Flavobacteriales bacterium | reverse complement strand
CGGGGCCGCCCTCCACGTTGTCCATGTGGGGCAGCCAGGCGCGCACCACATCTGTGACAACGCCCTTGCCGAACACGGGTTTGGCCTTTGGCATGGGAATAAGGTCAGACTGCTGCACGCTGTGGGTGAGCTGGGTGGCATACTCCAAGGCTTTTTCGGGGTCGGTGTCCCACAGTCGGGCCACATCCTGAATTACGCGCACCCATTGTTCCTTGGGGAAATAGGTGCCGCCATACAGCGGGCGGCCATCCGGCAGGGCGATGCAGTTGAGGGGCCAGCCTCCGCGGCCGGTCATCAGCTGCACGGCAGTCATGTATATCTGGTCCACATCGGGCCTTTCTTCTCTATCTACCTTTATATTGATAAACAGGCGGTTCATCACCGCGGCCACTGCCTCGTCCTCAAAGCTCTCGCGCTCCATGACGTGACACCAGTGGCAGGCGCTATAGCCGATGCTGATGAGCAACAGTCTGTTCGAGTCGCGGGCCAGTTGCAACGCCTCATCACCCCACGGGTGCCACTGCACAGGGTTGTGGGCATGTTGCAGCAGATATGGACTCGACTCGTGAATGAGGTTGTTGGTGTGGGCATGAGGCCCTACAGATGCTGCCATGCAAGGAGTTTGAATTGTGCCGCGCGAAGGTAGGAACCCAACGTTGGGGGCAACGGACAGAACAAGGGCACAGATTACATTTGCGCGATGCAGGACAGTGTTGTTTCAACGGTCAACTTGACATGGCAGGATACCGCCATGACATGGCAGGACACCACCGTGGCCATCGACACCTTGCCACCGCTGCCACCACTGCCGCCCCAACCCTCGCTGTTCGAAGGTCATCTGCTGCCTCCTTCTGCGCGCAACCTTCCCGCCAAGCCGCTTACAGATACCTTCGGATGGCTGTTCCTCGTGCTCTTGGGCTGCATCGTGCTGTTCACCATAGCCCAGCGCAGCAGCGAAGGTCGACCGCGCACAGTGCTTCGTGCCGCATTCGACCGTGGACTGGCCAACCAGCTTGCCCGCAATGACCTTGGGCCGGGCAGCACCTCGGTGTGGATCATGCTTTTGGCCGGTATCCTCTCGCTGTCGCTGTTCCTTACGCTGCTTTTGCGCCATGTGGTCACCACAGGTCATCTGTTGATCCTGGATTTCCTGTCGGTGTTCGGCATAATGATCGGTCTTGGCATCGTGGTGCGCCTCTCCTTCGTGCTTCTGGGGGCGTTGTTCAATGTTGCCAATACCGCCCGCATGCATGCGTTCGACCGTTCGCTGATGGTCATCTCCTGCGGGTTCGTGCTCATCCCCGTGTGCGCCCTCTACCTCTATGGTCCAATGGTGACAGGCAATGCCGCATTGGTCATCGGCATGGTCACCATCGGCCTTTTCTACCTCAAGGATGCACAGCGAAGTATCATGCTTCTGTGGGTGCAACCAGCGGTGAATGTCGCCCACATCTTTTATTACATTTGCGCCTTCAAAATTTTGCCCCTATCCGTCATTATTCGACTGGCACTGGCGTTTTGATCCTCAACCGATCGTAGGATGGAAAAAGTCAAAAGTATCCTTGTTTCGCAGCCGAAACCTGAAGGCGACAAATCCCCTTATTACGACCTTGCTCAAAAACACAATCTGAAAATCGATTTCCGCCCGTTCATTCAGGTGGAAGGAGTCGATATTCAGGCCTTCAGAGCACAGCGCATCAATATTCTTGACCATAGTGCGGTCATTTTCACCAGCAAGAACTCGGCCGACCATTTTTTCCGCATCTGCGAAGAAGCCCGTGTCACCGTGCCCGAAAGCATGAAGTACTTCTGCGTTACCGAGGCCATCGCCTTCTACCTGCAGAACTATGTGGTCTATCGCAAACGCAAGATATTCTCTGGCAAAACGGATTTCGCTTCGCTGGTGGATGTTATCAGAAAGCACAAGAACGAGAACTACTATCTGCCTTGTAGCGACCAGATGAAGCCCGATGTGACCGAGCTGCTGGACAAGTACAACATCCGTTACACCCGCTCAGAGATATACAAGACGGTGAGCAGCAACCTGTCTGACCTCGCTAACGTGAACTATGACGTGCTTGTGTTCTACAGCCCTTGGGGCATCCGTTCGCTGTTCGAGAATTTCCCCGATTTCAAACAGAACAACACACGTATTGCAGCCTTCGGTGCTGCGGCCGGTGCTGCTGTGAAAGAGCGCGGATTGGAGCTCAATATTGCAGCACCAGCTCCCAATGCACCTTCCATGACCATGGCCTTGGACCAGTACATTACGCTGGCCAACAAGAAGCCAAAGTGATTCTTGCCTGCCAAAATCCTCTTCATAGGCTTTGGCGCTTTCCCTAAATGCTACCCTGACAATGGGAAAGTTCTCGTTCGGCAAAAAGGAGAAACTCTGCTCGCAGACCGTCATTGAACAGCTGTTCGCCAGAGGCGATTCGTTCAAAATTTTCCCGTTAAGAGTTTTTGTTCTGCCCTTGAAACAGGCGGAGGCCAACGCCCAAGTGCTGATAAGCGTACCCAAAAAACGGGTGCGCAGCTCACCAGGCCGCAATAGGATAAAACGCCTTGTGCGCGAAACCTATCGCCTCAACAAACCCGACCTGCTGGACAAATGGCAGCGCGACCAGAAATTCTTCGCCATCGGCTTCGTCTATCTCACTGGCGAGGCACCCGAATATCTGGAAATGGACCGGGTGATGCGCGATGTGATGGCCAAATTGCTCACGCTTTGAGGCGCGCAATCTGTTAAAGCTTCTCAAATGATCTTATAAAAAAGCCATGCCTCGACTTCGAGGTCTAACTTTACGCATCGGGAAAAGGCCTGATGTCAAAGTTATTTTTGCCACCTCGTGCTTTTCTTGTCCTTTCCACGTTTATCGCACTGATAACTTACTGAACAGACCACATCATGCTGAAACGCTTCAAAGCCATATTCATAATAATTCCGATTGCTGTGCTCTCACTGTTCACCACAAGTTACGTGGACAGCTATTTCGAGATCAGCAAGAACCTCGACATCTTCATCACGCTGTTCAAGGAACTCAACCTCTATTATGTGGATGAGACCCAACCCGGCAAGCTGATGGAAGAAGGCATTCACGGCATGTTGGAGTCATTGGATCCCTACACAACGTTCATTCCCGAAAGCGACATAGAAGATTATCGGTTCATGACCACCGGCCAATATGGTGGTATTGGAGCACTTATCCGCACCAAGGGCAATAATGTGGTGGTGGCCGAGCCATATGAGGGCTTCCCGGCCGACAAGGCAGGACTGATGGCTGGCGATATCATACTTGAGATAAATGGCAAGAGCACATCAGGAAAGAACACCAACGATGTGAGCAGTGTGCTCAAAGGCCAACCAAAGACCGAAGTGAAGGTGAAGGTGCAGCGCATAGGTATTGAGAAACCATTCGAGAAGACTATAACCCGTGAAGAGGTACAGATCAAAAGTGTGCCTTATCATGGAATGCTTGATAAGGAGATCGGGTATGTGAACCTAAGCAGTTTTACCGACAACTGCGCCAAGGAAGTTGCTGATGCCATAATAGACCTTAAGAGCAAGGGAATGAAGAAATTGGTCTTTGACCTGCGAGGCAATCCGGGCGGACTTCTCAATGAAGCTGTTAAACTGAGCAACCTGTTCGTTGACAAAGGCGAACAGATTGTCAGCACCAAGGGCAAAGTGCAGGAATGGAGCAAGAACTATGTGGCCACCGTAGCTCCTATGGACAAGGAAATGCCTATCGCAGTTCTGGTGAACAGCGGCTCGGCTTCGGCCTCGGAGATCGTGGCCGGAGTGCTTCAGGACCTTGACCGTGGTGTCATCATCGGTCAGCGCACCTTTGGCAAAGGTCTGGTGCAGACCACGCGCCCGCTGAGTTATAACGCACAGCTCAAAGTGACCACCGCGAAATACTATATCCCTAGCGGCAGATGCATACAGGCTGTGGATTATGCAAGTCGAAACGAGGACGGCAGCGTAAACAAGGTGCCCGATAGCCTTATGACATTGTTCCACACCAAAGGCGGACGCCCAGTATATGACGGTGGTGGCATTCTGCCTGACGTGGACGTGGAGCCCATGCGTCTTTCAGATATCGCATTCAGTCTTGGAACCAAGATGCTGATATTCGATTTTGCAACCGAATACCGCCATAAGCATCCCTCCATCACACCAGCAAGCGAATTCATGGTGGACGATAAGATCTTCGCTGAATTCAAGGAGTGGCTCAAGGACAAGGACTATGACTACACCACAGAGAGCGAGGAGCTGCTGAAACACTTGAAGGAAGTGGCCGAGGAGGAGAAATATTTCTCCAGAATGAAACTTGAATATGATGCGCTACAGGCCACAATGACCCACAACAAGACACACGATCTTGATACATTCTCTGATGAACTCAAAGACTTGCTGCGAGGCGAGATAATCTCCCGCTACTATTATCAGAAAGGTCGTTTGCAAGCTATGCTGGACGAAGACCGCGAGGTGGCGAAGGCCATCGCGCTGCTCAATGACGCTGAGACCTACAAGAAGATTCTTACCGTATCAAAGTGATCCGTCTCTCAGAGACCCGACATCGTGACATCGCTTTCTGGGGCATGACCCTGATAGCGCTTGGACTGCCACTCAGTACCATTCTGATGAGCGTAGGCCAGTTTGTTCTCATGGGCAACTGGCTGTTGGAAGGCGACCTTAAGAGAAGGCTGAGGCAGTTTTTCACAGATAGGCTCAGCCTTGTACTCTTCTCGGTTTTCTTCATGCACCTTGTCGGCATGGCTTGGGCTTCAGACCTAAGGTCAGCTTGGGGCGATGTGCAGGTGAAACTGCCGCTTTTCATTCTCCCTCTTGTCTTGTTCACTTCCAAACTGCCCGAGCCCAAAAGGCTACGCCAGATACTTTATCTGTTCGTACTCGGCACCGTGGCCGGTTCGCTCGTTGGACTTGTAAATTATCTGGGCCTTAGCCATGATGTGATGGTGGAAAAGCGGCATCTGTCGTATTTCACTTCACACATCAGATTTGGGATGATGGCGGTGTTCTCCATCTTCATCCTCGCTCATTTTCTTTTTTCAGAATGGGAAAAATGGCCTTGGGCCGAACGCATCTTCACGCTGCTCGTTATCAGTTGGCTCTTCTATTTCGTGGTGTTTCTGGAGTCGGCCACTGCCTATGTGATCTTTGCAGCCCTATTTGCATTGGCCTTGGCCAGAATGGTTTTCCGGTCGCGCAGTATGACTGCCAAGTTGGTGGCGGCCGTGGTGCTTATAGTAGGTAGCATATCGGGTGTGATCTATGTCCATGACATCTATGAGAATCAGATGCTGGAGTTGAAGTTCGACTACCGTACGCTTGATGTTTTCACCAAGAATGGCCGCTACTATGCCCACGAAACAGGCATTCCTTACACCGAAAATGGACATCGTGTATGGAATTTCGTCTGTTGGAAAGAGCTGGAGAATGAATGGCCAAAAAAAAGCACGCGTCCACTCTACAGCACCGATCTGCGTGGACAGGAACTTCACTACACGTTAGTGCGCTATATGACTTCACTCGGCCTTCACAAAGATTCCATTGGTGTACACCAGCTGGCGGCCAAGGATGTGGAGAATGTCGAAATGGGATTCACGAATCATCGCTATGCTCAGCGATGGGGCGTATCAAGAAGAATTGCACAGTTCTTCTGGGAGATGAAAGAATACGCCTACAACAACAACCCCAATAATTCATCACTGCTGCAACGTTGGACATATACCAAAGTGGGCTTGGACATCGTCCGAGAGAATTGGCTATTCGGTGTGGGCACTGCAGGTCTTAGATCAGCTTATGCAGAGATGTACCGAAAGGACGACCGCAATCTTTTCCCCCAATTTCAACTCATTGCACACAACCAGTTTCTGGCCGTGGCAATCTGTCTGGGCGTGTTCGGAGGTGCGTGGTTCATCATCGCCTTCTTATACCCTTTGTGGAACCATTGGCGCGACTTCCTTTATCTGTGCATGTTCGTGATGACCGCCATATCTTTCCTTAGCGATAATACGCTTGGCACACAATCTGGCACTACACTCTATGCGTTCATGAATGCCCTTATCATTGTTTATGCCTCCTATCCAAAGGAGACAGATCAATAGGCGGGCAACTCACTTGCCAGTTCAAGTATACGGGTGCAATGTTGCTCAAGTGTGAGGTTGTGTCGCTGAGCCACATCGGATGGGATGTCCCACGTCTGTGATATCATCTCAAGTACAGCATTCTTCCATGCGTATACATCTGTTCCCGAAATCACGCGACCAACACTACCGTCCACTATCTCCTTCGCGCCCACCTTATCTGAAATGAGCACTGGTGTGCCGCATTGCAGCGATTCGGTCACTACTTGTCCGAATGCCTCATATAACGAGGGAAGTATAAGAAGGTCGGCTGCCCAAAGCAGCTCCTCTGGACGTTGCGCGTAGCCTACATACCGCACGTTGGGCAGATCAGTATGCATCGGTTTCATGCCTGCAATGACCAGCTCAACGGGGGCACCCGCAAGCTCCTGCATCAATTGCAGCACAAAGGAATAGCCCTTCAGTTTATTACCAGTAGAGAGAAAAAGCACAGTGGGCAAACGGTCGGAAAATCCATGTACTGCTCGCCAATGCGCCTTGGCCTCCTTGCCCTTGTTATTGAAACGGGCGACATCTGTCGGTGGGCGGAGCACCTTGATCTTGGAGGCATTTATAACATACAGCTCAACCAGTTCATTACGCATCATCTGCGAAGCGGCCAGTATACAACTGCTGTTTGAAAATGCCCTTCTGTCCATATGAACATTGAGCAGATCTATTGGGTTGCGCCACCATTTGCCAAGCGCCTTCAGGTAGCCTAGATGATTTCCCGGGCATAATACCATCTGCTGATGTGATGTTCGCCCCAAGGAAAGTGAAAGGTCAAATTTTTGTGCCGCCATTATGTCTGGCAACGCTCGATCCAAGAAAAATTGACGCAGGGGCTTGGGAACATGGCTCAAGTTCACGTGGTGCAGATGAACCCCTTTAGGCAGTAGAATGGAACTATCAACCTTTGCAACAATAACCGTCACTTCGTGCCCCAAGGCCGAGAAATGGCTGATATAGTTAAGCAGGCGTGTTTCCAGACCGCCATTCCTAACCAGCCGATAATGGATCAGTGCTATACGCATCACTTAGGCAAAGAGACGTTTCAGTCTGTCCTTGAATGTAGGACGGACCGGAACATCGGCCAATGGCCCTATCCATGGCTGCCCTTGACGCAATACTTCTTTCACGAACCAGGAAGAACTCACACCCCATTTTTTCAAGAAGGTCCTTTTGCCATCGTTCATCTTCACTCTTCCAGTGGATTTTGACATGAAATGATATACCCGGCTTTCTCCCATCCCTTTGAATATCCTTACTCCTTGCATCCACAGTTTGATGCTCACATCAGGGTCTGAGTATAGCCCTGGGCTGAACTCTTCGCCATAGCCACTTATGGCTTCCCACATACTGCGATGCATCAGACTTGGCGGCCACGTACTGCCACTCCAATCGGCCTTGTGCATACTGCCCAAAGCTGATAAGAGCCCCTTCTCATTAAAGTTTTCTGGAGTTTTTCCAAAGGAGAAAGGCGCCAGAACACTTGGGTTTCCAGTAGCCTCCGGTTCGATCATTGTGGCGCTTAGATAGTACTTCACATGGCCAATGGCACTGATCTCTGTTATCAACGGTCTATCCCAATCGGGGCATACATACATGTCATCGTTCATGTAGCAGATAATATCCTCGGATGCCATTGCATAAAGCGCATTCAGGGCTTTACATACGCCAACATTCTGGGTAGTATGAGCATGACGGATGCCCTGCTGTTTCACCCAATCCAATGTTCCGTCAGTTCCTTCGTTGACATAGATGAGTATCTCGTGCTCTACCGAAGAGTTTTTTCGGATACTCTCTACGCAGCACTTTAGGAATGTCAGGTTATTCCACGTGGGTATCAGTATCGAGAATTTCATAATGCCACGCCCCGCTTCACAAGATACCAGTGTTTCACATACTTGAGGAATGTACCATAGGCCGACACAGACGAAATGACTATCCCAGCAACTCCATCCAAAAAGCCTAATTGAGTCACATAAAAGCGGAAGAACTTGAACGATGGACTGAATATGATGCGGAACAAGGAAGGCTTCACCCCCTTTTCCCTCAGTTCCAATGCCGACAGTGTGGAGTACCGGTCCATCCGTTGAATGTGTTCTGAAATAGTCGAATAACTGTAATGCAACAGGTCACCTTTCAAATGACGTACTCCACCCAAGGGCATCGTCAACTGCTCATGTATGGTTCCTTCCCAGTGGCATTCCCGTTTATCAAAAAGACGGAACTTCCGATCCGGGTACCAGCCTGAATGATTGATCCACTGCCCACAATAGTTCGTCTTCCTGTTAAAACTGAAATTGCGGTTCCCTCCTTCTGATTTCACCTTCAAGATGGATGCACGCAGTTCTTCCGACAGCTCTTCATCCGCATCTATGGCCAACACCCACTCAAAGGATGCTGATTCCACTGCGAAATTGCGCTGAACACTATAACCATCCCAATCGCGCTGCATAAATCTCACACCCATCTCCTCGCAGATCCATTGGGTATTATCCGTGCTGAAACTATCCACCACCACCACCTCGTCAGCCACACCTTTTAATGAGGCAATACATCGGGCAATGTTGCGCTCTTCGTTGTGAGTAATAATGACCGCTGAAAGCTTCTGCACAGGGCGAAGGTACTTCGACAATGTTTCATTTTAGGGCGTGTCGTTTTAATGATTGCGGAAATCATCCGTTGCCCGAAACACGGTTGTCGAATACCAACCGGTCCATTTTGATATTCACCTTTATGATGGCCGCCAACGGGTGCTTTAAACACAGCTTTTTCAGCGAATCGTCAAAAGAGCCATCCGTAAGCCTTCATCCTCATTACCCTTACCTTTGCATTCCTCCCGAAAACATCCATCGCTTCGGGCGTTAGCACTCCATGCCAAGCACAGCGCAGCATAGTCTTCTGTTAGAAAAGCTCGATGCCTTCATTCGCAAGTATTACCTCAATCAGGTGATACGCGGTGGGCTGCTCAGCGCGGGCCTCATCATAGGTCTGTTCGTTGGCCTTGCCGTGATGGAGCATTTCGGGCATTTTGGCACTGGCACTCGCACGGTGCTGTTCTATGCGTTCATCCTCACTTCTGTGGCTGCATTGGGTCTTTGGGTGGGACTACCGGCCATCAGACTGAGGCGCATTGGCAAGGTGCTGAACTACGAAGAGGCCGCTACCATTATCGGCAAGCATTTTCCTACCATTGAGGACAAACTACTGAACACACTGCAACTGCAACGCATGGCCGGCAGTGATGGAAGCGGT
>JBFYQB010000165.1:0-5468 GCA_041302955.1 Flavobacteriales bacterium | reverse complement strand
AGGGTTTGAGGTAGAAGTCATTAAGCTTGGCCTTCCACTTTCGGCTATAGGGCGTGAACACCGTGTAGGGTGTGCCATCGTCTTTTATCACCTCATTTTTCTCAAAAACACATTGATCCTTGTAGGTATTAAAGGCAATTCCTTTGCTGGAAAGCCGTTCAGCCATGGCGACATCACGCTGCTTGGCGTAAGGCTCATAGTCATGGTTGGTGTAGACCGCCTGAACTACATACTCGGAGGTGAGGGACGTGAGGATTTCCAAAGGACTTCCATGTCTTACGAGCAGTGTGGAACCAAGGCTTTCGAGGTCTGCCTTCAACGCGCTGACCGCATCATGGATGAAGTGAACCCTTCGGTCGGCCTTATCTTCCAGTTTGGAGAGAATGCTCTCATCAAAAATGAAAATCGGAAGCACAGGAAAGCCCGAGCGAAGCGCACGATAAAGCCCTGCGTTGTCGTCAATACGCAGATCTCTACGAAACCAGAAGATGGCGATTTTTTGACTGTAGATGTTCATGGTAGGGGTTGAAAAAAGCAATAGGAGACTAGTGAATGATCAGCCGCGAATAGTGCTCAGGCCACCATCGATGCCAAAGGTCTGACCAGTAATGAATCGACCACCATCGGAAACAAGCAAAGCGACCATGGCGGCCACTTCTTCGGGTTTTCCTATGGCCTTGAGCGGATGGCGCTGCGCAGATGCTTCGCGCTTGACCTCTGAGTTGAGCAGCTTGTCCGCAAGGGGTGTATCTGTGAGCGAGGGAGCGATACAATTGAATCGGATGGCTGGCGCACATTCAGCCGCAAGGCTTCGACACAGTCCTTCCACTGCACCTTTGGATGCAGCGACCGAAGCATGAAAAGGCATTCCTTGAGCAACGGCCACCGTGCTGAACATTACCACCGCAGCATTACCAGCTTTGAGCCGCGATTCGAGTGCTTGAATGATCCTGACCGCACCGAGTACATTGACGTCAAAATCCGTTCGAAAATCAATAGGTGTCAACCTTTTGAACGGCTTCAGGTTGATGGTGCCCGGACAATAGACAAGCGCGTGAATCTCGTCAGGAATATGGGAAAGGTCAGGTAGGTCGGTGGTGACATCCCATGATATTCCATTAGTCTGCTCAGCGGAGCGTGAAATGGAGATGATATTCCATTCCTGGGAATACAATAATTGAGATGTTGCTTTGCCTATGCCCGATGTGGCACCTACAATGACCGCGTTTTTCATGGCAGAAGAACAGCGGCATAAGCCTATTGTTCAGGCAACGGCCAACTGCGGTCTGCGGCCCAGAGCACGCAGCATCGAGCCATGCCCCAACACGGCACCCGTAAATGTGGGGATGCTCTGATATGGAATTCCGAACTCGCGACACGTGTTCTGCACTATTGGGGCGATATTGGGATAATGCACATGGCAGATGCGCGGAAAAAGATGGTGCTCCACCTGATAATTGAGGCCACCTACATACCAATTTAGCACGAGGTTGTGCGGTGCAAAATTGGTGGTGGTGCGCAGTTGGTGTACTATCCAGCTATCTCCCATCTTCCCGTCAGCATCGGGCAGCGGATAATCGCAAACCTCCATGATGTGGGCCGCTTGAAAAACCATGCCGAGTATAACACCACCGATGAAATGCATGAGGAAGAAGCCAGCCAGTGTAACATACCACGCTACCGGCAGCAGCATTATCGGTAGAACAAGTGTGATGAAGAAATAAGTGGCCTTGAGCAGCAGCACACGGGCTATGACGATGCCGAAACCCTTGGAATAACTATTGGTCATGCCGCTATTGCGATAGTCAACGAGCTGCTTGAAATCTTTCATGAACACCCAACTGACGGTCATCAGGCCATAGAAGAACCAAGCGTAAATGTGTTGGAAGCGATGCACAGCCCTGCGCTTTGCAAATGGGGAAAAGCGTAGCATGGGGAAGGTCGTGATGTCTGCATCGAGGCCTTCGATGTTGGTGTACGTATGATGCAAAATATTGTGTTGGATCTTCCAATTCTCTGCACTTCCACCTACAAGGTTGAGGAGATACCCCACATATTCATTAACGGTCTGATTGGAGGAATAGGCACCATGGTTCGCATCGTGCATCACGGCCATGCCTATACCAGCAATGGCAAAACCCATCAGGGCAAAAGAAGCGATGACCCATTGGGGCTGGGTGGTTACACCCGTTAGCATCAATACCAAAGGAATGACGTAGGCCGAAACAATGACCACCGTCTTGATGACCATCGTAGCATTCGCATGTTTGGAAATGCCGTTGTCTTTGAAGTATGCGTTGACACGTGCATTGAGTGTCTTGGTGAACTCCACATCGGAGTCGCGGGGAAATTTGACCCTGTCGGTCTGCATTTTTGATAGGTATTAGTGGCCTTTAAAACCACGTGCGAAGGTACGCAATAGGGGCCTGTTGATTTAGGTCAATTCGCCAAAATTGAGTGTGACGAATTACGGACTGTCTAGAAATATGACGAACTGCAGCACCGCGAATCTCGCTTGCTTATCAATGGTCACGCTTGAACAGACTCTGAAAGAGAATCTTCAGAGAGCCGCTCTGGGGAGGGTTTTCGCAGCTGGATCGCTTCCAGAGTGCTGTCGTATTTAACATGGGTAGTGCCCATCCAAACATCCCACCAACGGAAATAGAGACCATAGTTACCTTCGAAGTAGCGGTGGTGTATGTTGTGATTGGTACTGGTGTTGAGCCATTTCCCAATAAAACTCTGGGTGAGCCAACGGGGATAGAACTCGTAACCCAGGTGTCCCATCACATTCTCGGCCGTCATGATGAGCAGAAATGCGAGAATAGCCAACGGATGCATGGGCATGAGGAAGATGAGCACGAGAATGATGCTACTTTCTACCACAGATTCGAGCGGGTGGAAGGCAAAAGACGCCCAAGGAGTAGGATTGGTGCTCTTGTGATGCACAAGGTGCATGATCTTGAAGAGCCTGGGATGATGCATGAGGCGATGCGTCCAGTAGAAATAGGTATCGTGGACAACAAGGGCCAGCGGAATACTGAGGAAGAACCACCAGAGCGGATAAGCTGAGAGGTCGCGATAGATGAGCGTGTGCTCTTTAATGAGGTGAATGAGTACGCCTGTGAGGCCAAATATGACAAAGGTGCCAAAGGAGTAGGACACCTCCCTTTTATAATCCTCGGGCTTGGGGAAACGGTCCTGGATCTTGCGCCATGCGAGTCTGTCTTTCATAAAATGGACAGGAAGGAAGGCGGCAGCGGCAAAAACGAGATAGCGAACGGCTGTGAAGAGGAATACCTTGAGCCAAACGAGTGCGAGCGAAGTCATGGGATGAAAGTAGGAGAAATATTGCTATCGCAAATCGATGTATTTCTGTACTGTGCATCTGCCTGTAGATGAATTTGTGCTTTGGCATGCGGGATTAAAACAAGAACTTCGCCTCCGGATTCCTCACTACAGGGGCTTCCTTATCCCTTAAAACTTTACGAAAGATGATCGTTGAAGACAACCGCGTGGTGAACATCCACTACACTTTGAAGAATGCTGCCGGTGAAGTGCTCGATTCGAGCGAAGGCCGCGCCCCATTGGCGTATATACAAGGCATTGGCAATCTTATTCCAGGCCTTGAGCGTGAGCTACATGGCAAAAAAGCAGGCGACAAGGTGAATGCCATAATCGCTCCGGCCGATGCATACGGTGAGTATGATGAGGCGATGCTGCACACCGTTCCGAAGAGCGGTTTCCGTGCCGAGGAAGGCGAGGAAGGCCCAGAAGTAGGACTACAGGTGCAGCTTGAGACCGAGCAGGGTATTGTTATCGCTACGGTGACCAAGGTTGATGGTGACGATGTGACCCTTGACCTAAACCACCCATTGGCAGGTGAGCAGCTGTTCTTCGATGTGGAGATCATGCATGTGCGCCCTGCCACCAAAGTGGAGCTTGATCACGGTCATGCCCATGGCGAGGGTGGACACCACCATTGAGGGATTGATTATTGATTATTGAATCGAAAAGTGCTGCGGTGAGTGCAATTGCATGGTGCCGCAGCACTTCTTTTTATCACCTGATCACCTGTAAACTGTAAACCTTTCCCCCATGCCACTCGAAACTCCCGCCAACAACCCCATGTCGCGCAAGCTCGAACAGTTTGAACGCCTGCTGAAGATCATGGACGAACTGCGGGAACAATGCCCGTGGGACAAGAAGCAGACCCTGCAATCGCTGCGGCACCTGACCATTGAAGAGACCTTCGAGCTGGCGGATGCCATTGCCGAGGGTGACCTGCCAGAGATCAAGAAGGAGGTTGGCGACATCTTGCTGCACTTGGTGTTCTATGCCCGTATCGGGTCTGAACAAGGGGCCTTCGACATTGCGGATGTGATCGAGGCGCTGTGCGAGAAACTCATATTCCGCCATCCGCACATCTATGGCGATGTGAAAGTGGCCGATGAGGAAGAGGTGAAACAGAACTGGGAGAAACTGAAACTGAAGGAAGGCTCGAAGTCGGTGCTGTCGGGGGTGCCGCGCTCTTTGCCCGCCATGACCAAGGCCACACGCATTCAGGACAAGGCCCGTGGCGTGGGCTTCGACTGGGACCGCCCCGAGCAGGTATGGGAGAAAGTGCAGGAAGAAATAGCCGAACTGAAGGCTGAGGTGGATGCTAAGGCCACGAAGGAAAAGATAGAGGACGAGCTGGGCGATGTGCTATTCTCGCTCATCAACTACGCGCGCTTTCTGGACATAGACCCTGAACTGGCGCTGGAACGCACCAACAAGAAATTCATCAAACGCTTCCAATACTTGGAAGAAGGCGCCCAGAAGGACGGCCGCAAACTATCGGAGATGACCCTGCCCGAGATGGACGAATACTGGAACCGAGCCAAGAGCGAGGGGTGGAATGGGATAACTTGGAAATAGGTATATGGTCGCGAAGGGGTGGTCCGAGGACGGTTTGGAATCCCGAATCACCCGAAACGCGCGAGACAATACTTTGCGCAAACACGTTTTCCAAAGAGGGCAGTAAGGAACATTGTTGCACTCTGTGAGTTCCAAGGAGGACAGTAATGAACATTGTTGCCTTCCATGAGCTTCAATGAGGGCAGTAAGGAACATTGTTGCACTCTGTGAGTTCCAAGGAGGGCAGTAAGGAACATTGTTGCCCTCCGTGATTTCCACAGAGGGCAGTAAGGAACATTGTTGCCCTCTGTAAGTTCCAATGAGGGCAGTAAGAAACATTGTTGCCCTCTGTAAGTTCCAATGAGGACGGCAAGGAACATTGTTGCCTTTTGTAAGTTCCAATGTGGGCAGTAAGGAACATTGTTGTCCTACATAAACTCTGCAGAACACATCTGCAAAGTCACACAGCATTCCATGAACTTTACGGAGCACACACAGAAAGTCAGATGCCCTCTGTGAACTTTACAGAGCATACACAGAAAGTCAGGAGACCTCTGTGAAATCTATAG
>JBFYQB010000164.1:0-4024 GCA_041302955.1 Flavobacteriales bacterium | reverse complement strand
CCCATACCCGGCACCATGCTGCCTCCGAATGCGATCCAACCCGGATCAAAAACGTCATCTCCATAATCCTGCGTACTTGTGTTAGGATTCCATTGATAAACATTGCTCCCTGGGACAGATGCCGATGTTATTGGCGAACTCCAGTAATTATATACAGATGACGAGTTGGTGCCTTGACGTTGCACATTGAACGTGCCCGAATTGGACAGCGTACTGCCTACCGCCTGAACCAGACTACCACTGTTCAGAACATTGAACGTACCCGCATTGGTCAGAGGACCATTGACCACGATATACATGTTCGAAGGCACCGTAAGACTGCTTCCAGCGGTCACATCCAGTGCATTGCCTATGGTAAGCGAGTTGGCGGGAGTTACACTTGCACCACTGCTGACACGGAGATTATTGATGCTGCCAGTACCAGTGATGGTCTGAGAATTTGCTAAAAGCTGAACCATCCCAGCACCATTTAGGGAGCCATCATTCACAAGATCCCCATCCCAATACAGTGTGCTTGAGGTTCCCACCGTCACCGAGGCACCGTTGGTAACATAAAGTTGCGCTTGAACATGAACCCCAAGCCCCAATACGAATAACGTAGTGATTATCGTTCTCATGGCATCATCAAATTAGGGTATGAAAGTAGGGTTTTTAACGATGATGATATGAAGTGTGTCGTAGAAAGAAGATTCTTTCATGATATTTTTATCCCTCTTAAGACGAAACCAGAAAAATAAGCCGCACATCAAGCATCTTCAAGCAGATAATCTGGTCATTCAGACCGTTTAGATCTTTTTGGGAATGACACTATAGAACATTCATTGACCTATTCTGTTCAAACTTAAACAAACGCAAGGACCAATGCACAATTGGCTATTAATTTCGATGCTTCTATTCAGCTGCGCTGACGTAAAGGGCGACCTGGAAAACAAATCAAAACAAAACAGCATGCAAGGTTCAAAAAACATGGAAACAGCAACCTTTGGAGCCGGATGTTTCTGGTGTGTGGAAGCAATGTTCGAAAGCCTTAAAGGCGTAGATAGTGCCGTATCAGGTTACAGCGGAGGTCATGTAAAAAAACCGACCTACAAGGAGGTGTGTAATGGAACTACTGGACATGCAGAGGTTATCCAAGTACATTTCGACCCTTCCATAATCACCTACGAGGAATTATTGGAGGCCTTTTTTCTTGCGCACGACCCTACCACCCTTAATCGTCAAGGTGCTGATGTGGGCACGCAGTATCGTTCTGTCATATATTATCACAACCCAGAACAGGAAAAACTTGCCCGGGAATACAAGGACAAACTGGAGCGGTCAGGTGCCTTCAGCGACCCGATAGTGACCGAGATCAGCGCCTTCGATGTTTTCTATGCCGCTGAGGATTATCATCAGGAGTATTTCGCTCTCAATCCTGACCAACCATACTGCTCGAGGGTTGTGGGGCCTAAGCTGGATAAGTTCCGGAAGGTCTTCAAAGCCAAGTTGAAGTAAAAAAAAGAAGGCCCCGATACTTGCGTATCGGGGCCTTTAAGATTCAATGTTTTAAGCGATGATGTGCGGCCGCTTAGGCGCGTTTCACGTTTACTGCATTCAAACCTTTGCGACCTTCTTGCAACTCAAACGTTACAGTGTCATCCTCACGGATCTCATCAATAAGACCAGAAACGTGAACGAAATACTCCTGTTTGGAATTGCTGTCCACAATGAAACCATATCCTTTGGTGTCATTGAAGAATTTTACTTTACCTTCTTTCATTATTAAAAATTGTGATTGATTAAAACTTGCGCACAGGTAATATGATTGTAAACCGTTTTACAGCTGCTTTGAAATTTCCCATTTCGACATTGTCCCAACTTGAACACATCGGGATATGACCAGTATAGGGGGAACTGAAAGGCCGCTTATTGCCAATGATAATCCTGCTCATTCACCTTCTTTGTCCTTGAAATGAACTCGAAAGTGAATCCCGGCCAGAGTGAAGTGTTCTTGCCGGCCGCAGTGCGATACCAACTTACACACCCACTGTTCCAGACCGTGGTGGCCAAGCGGTCTTGAATCTCTTTGTTGAAATCATCCTGCACCTCTTGCCGAACATCAACCGCAATGGCCTTCTTTTTCTCCATCGCTTTCACAATGGAAAGAATATAATCCACCTGTGCCTCTATCATCAATACCATGGACGAATGCCCCAGTCCTGTGTTGGGCCCGATAATGAAGAACATATTCGGAAACCCACTCAATGTAGTACCGAAATACGCCTCCGGACCATTTTTCCAAACGTTGCTCATCAGCTGTCCTTCCATTCCTTTTACAACAAAGGACTCCGGGAATTCTGCTGCCATGAAGCCCGTGGCGAAAATTAACACGTCCACTGCTTTCAGCCCCTCGTTGCAAAGCAACACGCCATCTTTGGTTATCCTGTCAATAGCATCGGTATGCAGATGCACATTTGGTCTGGAGAACGTGGGGTAATAATTATTGGACGGAAGTATACGCTTGCAACCAACAATATAATCAGGTGTCAACTTGGCTTTCAGTTCCGGTGAGAGCTTTGCGCGCCCCATGTGTTTCAACGCCATTTTCTGGATGATACGCGTAAGTGATGGGCGCTTTGCCAGCACGATCACCGTGGCCTCATTGATCCAATAGAATAGCCATCTCACCAACTTCTGTGTGAATGGAACGACACGGAACAGCTTCTTCTCCCAATTGCGCATCTCGCGGTCGGGTTTGTGGATGACCCAAGCGGCTGAGCGTTGAAAAACGTGAAGTTCACTGACCTGCTGAGCAATGTTGGGTATCACTTGGATGGCACTTGCCCCCGTGCCGATCACTGCTACACGTTTTCCTGCAAGGTTGCACGTATGATCCCAATGTGATGTATGGAACACATTACCTGAAAACGTTTCCAGCCCTGATATCAGAGGTATGACCGCCCGGTTCAACGGACCCATCGCATTTACCCAAAGCGATGCGACAACATCTGGACCACCGCTCACATGGATATGCCAACATGCATTGATCTTGTCATAAGTGCCACCTGTAACATCCATCCCGAAGCGGATGTAAGGCCGAAGGCCATATTTGTCCACACAATGGATAAGATAGGCCTGAATCTCCTTTTGTGGAGCGAACATCCGACTCCAATCAGGATTGGGTTCGAAGGAAAAAGAGTAGAGATGCGAGACCACATCACAGGCCGCGCCTGGATAGGTATTATCACGCCAAGTGCCACCAATGGTGTCAGACCGCTCGAGTAAAACGAAATCGTCAATGCCCTCCTTGAGTAGATTGATGGCCATGCAAATGCCAGCAAATCCGGTACCTATTATTGCAATTCGATACCGTTCTTCCAACGTATTGCAGCTGACTAAGCGAATTGACGGCCAGTAAATGGACTACTCCAAGAAAAGTCTACGGGTGATGGCCTTGCCACTATCTGTGCTACGGAACTGTACCACATAAAGACCTTTTGCGAGGTGTGACAGGTCGACATCTGAGCCTGATATAGCTACCATGGATGAGGAGAATACGCGTTCTCCGATGACATTGAATACTGCCATTTCCACTTTAGTAACGCTTCCACTGAGCCGGACTTGAAAACGGCCACTGTTGGGATTTGGATACAATTGTACATCCCAAGGACGGTCAACCTGCTCCAAAGCATAATGAACATCTACCACTGCAGCAGACGCTGTGGAGATAGACAGAGTGAGAAAAAGGAACAGCGTAACCATTGTTTTCACAGCAACGAAGGTACTCCTCCGATGGTTACATCCTATTCAGAGAATCAAAAAAAAATCAAAATGCCGCCTTAGCAAGACAGCCAGCGGTCTCTAACATCCTTAGAATCTCCTGTTGGAGGTCGTGCCCCTTATTCTCGGCATACCACTTATGAAGAATGGGAGAAAATTCTGAATAGGTCATTGCGCCAGAGCGCTTATTCTCTTCCACCATTTGCTGTGCATGAGCAGGTCGCGGGCCCCAAGAACCTATCACATGCATATCACCGTCCATAAC
>JBFYQB010000163.1:0-2932 GCA_041302955.1 Flavobacteriales bacterium | reverse complement strand
CGCTGATCCCCATCGCTGAAATTCCAAACATAGCGCATGCCTCCAGTGCCTGTCAGGGCCAGCATGCTCACTTCTTCGCCTGCGCAGATGGTGGTCTTGCTCACCTTAAGTCCAAGGTTCACCTCGGCCATCGGGGGCTGTTCGTTGCGGGGTGGCGTTGCGGATAGGCGCTGGTCGTTGGTGGTGGTCTGTGCGGGTGCAGGGCGTTGCTCTGCGGCCTTGCTGTCTTTGGCAGCAGCGATGGCAGGCGTGCTCTGCACGGCTAAGGTCGCTGGCCTGTCGGTAGTGATCGTGGTGGCGGGCTGCGTAGCGGTTGCAGACGGCTGATGGGTCAATGGTCCGGCAGCAGCGGTCTGTGCATCCTCCGACTGCGCTACGGGTGCAGTGGTCGTGGTGCTCTGGGCCACTGGGGCGGGGCTCTCCTGCGTCCATCGGTAGAGGCCAAAGCCGGCACCGGCCACCACTACGGCAAGCGCAGCGCCTTTGAGCCAGCTGGCACCAGCCGTTGGCGGCTGCGCGGCAGGGGGCAGTTGGGTCTCGAAACGGGCCCATGCCGCAGGGTCGTAAGGCATCTCAAACTGCTCGAGACGCTCCCTTAGCTGGGCATCGAATTGGTCGGGTGTAAGTTCTTTCACGTCAGGTCGGTGAATTGTTTGCTCAATATCTTTTTCATGTTCGCCCTCGCTTTCGAGAGGTTCGATTTGCTCGTGCCCACGTTGATGCCCAGTTGGTCTGCTATGTCCTGATGGGTGTATTTCTCCATCACATAGAGGTTGAACACCATCTGATAGGCGGGCGAAAGCTGTTGTATCGCTGCCACCACATCTTCGGGCTGTATGTGTTTCACCTCTTCCTCCATGAAGGCGTGCTCGTCCGTGTCGTCAGCCAGGTTGAGCAGGTGATAATCGTCATCGGGCAAAAGGTGGTCCTGTTTCTTTCTGCGGAACGAGTCGATGGCGTTGTTCACGAATATCCTGCGCACCCAGCCTTCGAACGAACCGTCATTCTTGTACTTGTGCAGGTTGGCGAACACCTTGATGAAACCCTCCTGCACAAGGTCTTGTGCCTGATCGTCATTGCGGGTATATCTCATGCACACGCTCAGCATCTTGCCATAGAATCGTTCATACATGCGTTGCTGCCACCTCCGGTCGTTGTTCAAGCAACCGGCAATGAGGTCGTCATGATTGTCCTTGTTGGTCTGCACGCTGATGATTGACGTAATGAGATGAATGGGGTTGCCCAAGCCGCAGCATTGGCTTTACCGTATAATGACACAAGTTTAATCTTTCTGCACAACGCGGCAGACCACGGCCGTCAGGCGGATGTATAAAAGAAGCGTCCCTGTGCATGTGACTGCGCAGGGACGCTCCAAATTGCATTGCCGCCATGGCTTGCGATGACTAAGGCATAGGCATCAGCACCACGTTGAGGGTCACTGCGCCACCTGCGGGCACTGCCACAGGCAGTTCCTGAAGCAAGTGGCCGGGTGCAGAGACCTTTACCATCTGCTGGCCCGAAGGCACATTGGCCAATGCTGCCGCTCCCTGTGCATCGGTGGTGGCGGTTAGCTGTGTGCCTGTCACCTGCACCGAGGCGCCTGTAATAGGCATCTGAGTGCCACTGCTGCGCACAGTGATGTTCGCATTGCCCGTCTGCGTGGCCGGAGGCACCGGAGTGGTGTCCTTCTTTTTTTTCCGAGGACTGTCGTCCACTTGAAAGGTGTAGTCGCCCAAATGCTGCTCCTTGCCCTTGTGAACACCCAAAAGGATGTCGCGGGTCCGGGTCACATAGTTGAGTACCGTTCCTTCTGTTGTGGACGATTGTCCCTTTTTCAGCCCCAGCAGGTGATTCCTGTCCTGTGTGGCTGTCTCAGAGTCCATGCGCAGCTGCTTCGCTTCGTTCTGCTTTGCTCTGGCGGCTGATACCTTTTGGGTGAAATCCGCCATGTCCAAAGCGTTCAACGGGCTGTTTGTAGGGTCGACATTGTGCTCTACAATGATGCCCTCGCCCAGATCCAAGAGCGATTCGGCCTTCCTAGGGATTTTCACCCTCGCTTTATGATTTCTCATCTTTTTTGGTTTTAAGTGAAATGAAGATTGAAATACTCGGGTTGCGCATCCCTACAAGGCGAACCTTGCGCCATTAGAACGGATAGAGCGACAGAATATTTGAGGCAGGATCAAATAAAGTAATAAAAAAGCATGTAATATTCTCTAACAGGCAGATTATCAACGGAATAAAATTCTCATTGTGAATGCACTTTTTCCGTACCTGATGGGCACATCCTCAAAAATTGATGTCATTTTTTGAAAAGTTGACGTCATAAGTTGAAATTATGATGTCATGGAACCATTTGTTGACGTCATCAGATCAGATTATGATGTCATGGAATCATTTGTTGATGTCATCAGATCAGTTTATGATGTCATGGAATCATTTGTTGACGTCATCGGATCAGTTTATGATGTCATGGAACCATTTGTTGATGTCATCAGATCAGTTTATGAAATCATGGAACCATTTGTTGACGTCATCGGATCAACTTATGACATTCATTTTCTTACCACTGACTTCATTTGAGCGATGCCATGAGGTTCAACGACCATTGACAAGGACCTGTATACTCACTTTTTTTTCGATGCTTCGGCACGTTCCACTATAAGGTTGCGTAGCGGGATGATGCCGAGGGAATGGAATTCTAGTTCTGTAACTTTCCAATGCCCCAATATCTTATTCAGGGTCTTTACACTCATATCGTTCTTGCCGCTCTCATAGCGGCACATTTGGGTCTGGCTAAGCCCGATGCTTTGGGCCAGTTCGTCCTGCGATTGTTTGAGGGCATGCCGAAGCATTGCCATTTTTTCTATTGTCTCCATCAAGTTCCACGTTTCTGGCGTTCATAAATAAGCTGCCATGCAGTATGCGCATG
>JBFYQB010000162.1:0-4412 GCA_041302955.1 Flavobacteriales bacterium | reverse complement strand
GAGTTATAAAAAAGCTCTGATCAGTTGAATGTCAACTAAAAATGGCCCCTATCATATCTGTGAGACCGTAGTAAGCCTAAAAGAGGCCGAATAACGCCTGAAATGCCTAGTTTTCCTTTCCCAATGGCAACCAAATGATCAGTCCTCATCAGTACATCAGTCTCATCCATGTTCCTTTTTCAATAACCACCACATGAACATCAGATTCAGACCCGAATACTCTTGGCTGATTCTCTTTGCCGTGTGCTTTCTGTCATTCCAACTTGTGCAGGATCACCTGAGGCCCAACTACCACGGCCATGAGGCAGCAGTGGTATACCTCTTGGGCAGTGCGCCCAATTTCTTTCCAGGCATTGGCATACCTACTTTGTTCGTAGTGCTCATACCTGCATGCAGCAACAATAACAGGACCAACACATGGCTCAATGGCAAGCGGCATATCACCGCAAATGCCATTTCCATCATGGGCCTGCTTGCATGGGAATTCGCACAACCCTTCACTTCCAAGGGGCGTTTCGACTGGCATGATGTGCTTTGGACCCTCCTTGGAGCATTGCTCTTCCACCTCCTTTGGACCCTTGCACCACAGCGCTACAAAGCGACCAGCGATGCATTTTGACTTCGCTGAGAGAGAACCCTAACAGGCGCAGACCAACAACACCCCCTATCCATGAAAAGCATATTCACTGCCAAGGACAAGCAACCGGACGACCATGCCCTGCAAGACGCCCTGCGCGACACCTATGCGCTTTGGCACCAGCTCAAAGCCCACGTCATGGCAAGCTACCCGGCCGCCACAGAACAATGGAGCTATTCCTCCCACGGATGGAGCTTCAGGCTGAGCGATAAGAAGCGTGTCATCATCTACCTGCTGCCCCGAGACGGCTACTTCAAGGCCGCATTCGTCTTTGGCCAGAAAGCCACGGATACGATAATGGACAGCCCGGTTGCCAGCACGATAAAAGACGAGTTGAACGCGGCCAAGGTCTATGCCGAAGGCCGTGGCATCAGGGTGGCCATAACCGATGCCACGCTCATCAGCGACATGCAGACCCTTATAGCCATAAAGTTGGCCCATTGAAGAGCCAGCATCCTTAAGCTCGCGCAGACAGTGAGATCTTCATCTGGTGTCGAGATATGGAAGGCACATCCCACCTTGCCACAAAGTTCCTTTCACAGCATGGACGGAACTGACCGCCTACTATCCTATTCCGGTGGTGATGAGCACCATCAGCTTCTCTGCCTGAGGGAAGATGAAGAAATGATCGCCATCAAAGCGCTGTATGCGCAAGGGAAGTGTTGACTCTTGCTGCCAATCGCGGATGCTCGAAACCAGTGCGGTCTCCTGCGCCCCGAAGATGGCCGTGATAGGCACGGCATAGGGCGCGGTCTGCATGTAGCGATAGCCGTCTATGGCCGCTATGTCTGCTCTCAGGATGGGCAGGAACACACGGAGCAGTTTAGGCTCGTTGAGCAAGGCGGGCGGAAGTCCGCCAAGGCGTTTCATATGCATGATGAACTGCTCGTCTGTCATCGGCCCACGATGACGGTCGTGGTGATGTGATGGCGCAGGGAAACTGCTCACAAAGAGATGCTGTGGCAAAGGCATGCCTTGCTGCACCAAGCGATGCACCAACAGATGCGCCAACATGGCCCCCATGCTGTGGCCGTAGAGCACATATGGCTGATGGATGTGCTCAGTGATCTGCGCGAAGATGTCCTCAACGATGGCATGAATGTCGGTGAGCAGTGGTTCGCGGATGCGGGCGCCCTTACCAGGCTGTGGAACGCCCATCATATCCCAACCATCGGGCAGATAGGGCCTGAAACGCTCGTAGGAGGTCTCGTTGCCACCGGCAAATGGAAGGGTGATAAGGAGCATGGTGCGCAGCTACTGGTCGTTGGCCATCAGCTTATGGCCGTCCGTGTGTGCGTGCTTCAATCAATAAGCTTCTCCTGCTTGAGCCATGCCACAGTTGGGCCGAGTATCTCTTCTGGACTGCGGAATGTGGCACCCAGTTCCTCCTTTGCCTTCTTATTGCTCACATACCAGTATTTCACCGCATAGGGGATCACCGCTGGGTTGAATGGCATCGGTATCTTGAAGGTGCCACCTATCTTGGCGAGGAAGCTGATGAGCCCATTGGGCAGGATCATGATCTTCTGGGTCTTGCCTGCCAGCTTGAGGGTAAGCGCGGCTATCTGCTCAAAATCCATGTTCTCGCCTCCAAGGAAATAGCGCTCCCCTGCCCTACCCTTTTCGAAGGCGGCAATGATGCCCAACGCCACATCGTCCACGTGCACAATGGCTGTACCGCCTTTGCACACCATGCATGGGCTGCTCTTCACAAAGTCGATGAGGTTGCCGCTCGTTATCTGATCCGTATCGTTTGGACCATAGACCTCAGCCGGGTTGACGATAACCACCGGAAGCCCGGCCTTGGCAGCATCAATGCAATGCTGCTCCACACGCTTCTTGGCATAGGCATAGCTGTAGGTCTTCTTGTTGAGGGTGAATTCCGACTTTTCGTTGAGCACCGTTGGGCTTTCGGTGCCGTCAATGGCCGTGCTGCTGCTCACATACACCATGCGCATATTGCCGCTCTGCTGTGCGGCCTTCAGCACATTCTGCGATCCGCCTACCACCACTCCTTCCATCTTAGGCGAATGAATATCGTCCCAATTGCTGAGGCTTGCCAGGTGCATCACGCCATCACACCCCTTCATGCCCTCGATGATGGAATTCAGGTCGGTCACATCGCCATAATGCGTCTCATAATGGAGGCCCGCCAATCGGTCGGTCTTGCTGGTCTTGCGCAATAGGCAGCGTACTTCATAGCCTTTGTCGATGAGTTGTTTCACAAGGCGCGAACCGATGAAACCATTGCCGCCTGTGACGAGGATCTTTTTCATGAGAAGGATGAATTAGGAGATTAGCGAATTTGAGCACTATGCGAATAAGCGAATGCTTGCGAGGACAAAGAAAAGGGAATACCTCATCTATGTCATTGACATGAAATCAAATCTGTGAAACCTTATTCACGAAACACTAACAGCTAATGGCTAAAGGCTATTGGCCAACAGCTATTTCGGTGCTTTGAACAGCATCACCACGCTCAGCGCCCCGAATAGGATGTTGGGTATCCAAACGGCAAGCATCACTGGCATGCCTCCGCCTATGGCAAAGGTCTGCGACACCTGCATGAACAAGATATAGGCAAAGCTGAGCAACAGCCCAATGCCGATATGCATACCGATACCTCCACGCACCTTGCGGCTGCCAAGGCTCACACCGATCACCGTGAGAATGAAGGCCGCAAAGGGCATGGAGAACCGCTTGTGCTGTTCCACCTCGAAGTATTCGAGAAACTGGGATCCTTTAAGGCGCTGTTCTTCAATAAAATCCTTCAGTTCGAAATAGTTCATGGCCTCCACCACCTTCAGCCGCTGACTGAAATCGCGGGGATGGAAAGGATAGACCGTGTCCATGCTCTCGCCTGTGCGCAGGGTCTCTTTCAGATCCACGATCTCGCGAATCCAATAGTTGCGCACGTTCCATTTGCCACTCACGGTGTCGAACTGCACATGGTCGCACATCAGCTTGTAGGTCATCTCCCCGTCCACAAACTGCTCCATGGCAAACTTGTAGCCTGTCATGCGCTCTGGACTGTAGGAATCGAAATAGATGAAGGTGCCGGGCTTTATCTGATAGTGCTGATTGCGTCCGTAGTTCATATAAGGACGGTTCACATAGGTGTTCTCAAACAGGATGCGGCCCTCATTGGCCCTCGGAATTATGAAATTGTTCATGGCCAGACTGAGCACGGCCAATATGGCGCAACCCACCATGTAAGGCACCATGAGCCTGTAGAAACTGATGCCCGCACTGAGAATGGCCACGATCTCGCTGCGATACGCCATCCGCGAGGTGAAAAGGATCACCGCCACGAAGATGAACAACGGGCTGAACAGGTTGGCGAAATAGGGGATGAAATAGACGTAATACTCAAAGATGACGGTGCCTGCACTGAGGTCGTGCTCAATGAAGTCATCTATCTTCTCCGAAAAGTCGAACACGACAGATATGCTCACTATCAGGGCGATGGTGAAGAAGAACGTTCCGAGGAACTGTCCGAGGATATATCTGTCGAGGCGTGTGAACACGTTGGTTTAGGAATAGTGGGATACGATCATTGTGATAGCAAGGCCTTACAACCTGTAGAGCAATGATGGCACCACCTTGTCCTTCCACTCTCTGAAATCGCCTGCGGCAATGTGCTGACGGGCATGGTCCATCAGGTCGAGATAGAAGGCGAGGTTGTGAATACTGGCTATCTGCGGGCCAAGCAACTCCTTCGCCACGAACAGATGGCGCAGGTATGCCTTTGAATAGGTGCTGTCCACATAGGAAG
>JBFYQB010000161.1:0-7861 GCA_041302955.1 Flavobacteriales bacterium | reverse complement strand
TCTTCATGTTCCCGTTCAATGGTTCTATCACCATGCGTGGCGGGTCGAAGGGATTGTTCGGGTTGTCGGGCGTGTTGTCATAGATGCCCTCCGCATGGATGATGGTGCCCTTTGGCAGGTGCATCATCTTCTTGAACGTGTAGAAATACTGCCAGCGGAAGTCCCACGCCTTTATCCGTATCAACGGCACCGTGTCGCCACTGGGCAATAGTGCATAAGCGAGGAACGAACGGCCTATCAGGTGCATGTGCGGGTTGATGGTGAGCAGCGATATATCCTCGGTCAGCGTGTAGTTTGTTTCCACGCGCATCACCTCATCGGGTCGCACCACCAGCCTTGGCACCACAGGCGAAATGCCCAATGTGCCCAGCATCATCTCGCGCAGCGGCCGCTCTGCCGGACCGTCGGCATAGAACACATTGATATGCGAGCGGTCGTATGCATCCTTGGGCGATGGACCGTAGTGCATGTTCTTGATGAGGAAAGCCCCTTTCTGCGGCATGCGGTAGATGCCAATACCGGGCGGATATTGCGCTGGGCTCACGCCCGGCAGATAATTGACCACTGATGGTGTCAGGGTAGGGAACGAGCCATCATCATGTGCCACTTGGAGGGTAGCATAGGCGCTGATGCTGCGGTCCACATCGGGCACAACGTACGGCCCGACATGTACATCCTTGCGCTTGGCAGGGTCGTAGCTCAGCAGATGGCCGTTCATGTGGTGAACCAGCTGCGTGTTTCCAGGCACGAACTCAATGGCCCGCGCAAAGGTGTCCTTCGGCAGTTCGAACGGCACTTTGATCACCATGAACCGGTCTAGCCCATCACCGGGAATGAATATGCTGTCGCGGAACGGGATCACAAGGTCGGGCACGCCAAGCATAGAACCTTTGGGGTAGGATGGCGGCTGAGGTTCTGCACCTTCGCCTTTCGGTGCACCAGCTTTGGCCCAGGCGGCTATGGTGGTTATCTGGCTCTTGGTCAGCAGTTTTTCGCCTACGAAAGAGGAATAGGTAGGGTCGGCAGGCCAGGGCGGCATATAGCGGTCTGCGGTCACTTGGCCTATCATCTTGGCCCGCTTCGCCACATCGCGGTAAGTGATGAGTGGGAAGGGTGCACCGCCATCATCCCTATGGCATGGCGTACAGTTGGTATGGATGATGGACGCAATGTGCTGGTTGAAGTTCACGTTCTCCGGAACGACCACCACTTCTTCCTCGGCCCCATTCCCACAGGAAAAGAGCAGGAGCGGGAATAGCGCCACCACCAGCGACCACCACCTTTTGGGTAGCACATCCTGAACTTCTATTTCCGACCGTTTCTTGCTCACCGATTATTCAATCAGACACCCAATGGCTTTTGTCTTTTCCGGAGAAATTCCTCGACCATCCAAGTCTGCTTCTATGGCATCATCAAGGTAATGGGCCGTCACTTGTTGCTTCATCTTCCCAAGGGCATTCATCCTATTGTCTATGCCTCCGCTGTAGAGCACCTGCCCTTGGCTATTCACAACGAACACCTCGGGTGTGATGGTGGCTCCGAGCTTTTTCGCCAGACTATTATCCTCATCCAGCACCATAGGGAATGCAAGGTCATATTTGGTGGCGAAGGCTCCGACTTCCTGCGGTGAGAACCATTTTCCGGCAAACACACCCACCAGCGCCACATCTTGCGCAGCGAATCTGTCGTACGTTGCTTTCAGATTTCGCGAATAGTTGATGCAAAGCGGGCATTCGGGCGATAGGAAGGCGATGACCGTAACATGATGGGCCGCAAGGTCAATGCTCGTCTGCGCACCGTTCAGGTCGGTCAGCGGAATATCCTCAATGGGCCGTTCGTTGGTGCAGGAGCCTACCAACAGTATCAAGGCCAGTAGCACGGTCCTCATCCAGCGGTCTTGGGATTCTGCTCCTGCACTTCGCGCAATTGCCATTGTTTCACATTCACCTGTTCCTTTATGATGTCGATGCTCTGATGCACCATGTCCATCGCAATGGCGTTCAGGCGGCTGTCGTCCTCTTCCACCAGCATGATGTCCATCGTCACATCGGCCAGTTCGCTGATGATGGCCACGCTGTCCTCACTCTTCAGGTCGAGCATCATGCCATGCACCACCGCAAAGGTTATCTCCGCCACCGCCCTTTCCAATTTTCCGGTGATAGTGCTCCCCACCAGCGGAATGGAAGCGATATTGTGTACCTCCTTGTTGTTGTGTACCGCCTCGCTCACCTTGCGGTTCACATATTCGCGCAGGCGTTCGCTGTGGCGTTCGTAGTTCTGTTCGCCCACTGCCCTTACGCGGTGCGAGAGCCATTCGGCCAATACCTGCCGTTGTGGCCGCAGCACCTCGTTCAGTATTTTGCCCACCACAGGGCTGCCCTGTTTCAGTTCGCTCTGCACGCCTTCCAGCACGTTGATCACCACCCGGTCTGATATTTCCTCCACGATCACCGCCCGATATTTATCGAAGATGCGCCAAACGTAGGACTGCCGCAGGTCGATGACACCCATCTTGTGCAACCGGAACACCATGCTCCCCACGCGGAATATCCGCAGCACGCGGAACGACCCGAGCGGTATGCATCCCAGCACATCATACCAGTGCAGGAACGGGTAGAAGAACCATTTGTGATAACGCTTGCGCATCACTGCGAAATACCATCTGACAAGGAATTCGGTGATGAAGATGATGACGAAATAGAGGTCGTAGCGCAGGAAGTTCTCGTGCAGCGTGGCATCATACCAATCGTGGAAGGCAGGAACGTACTGTTTCAGCACATCGCGCACAATGACGAAGGAGAAATGCCATTCGGCAATGATGTAAAGCAGGTTGAGCAGCACAAGGCCGATCATCGTCAGATCCACCACCAAGAGCAGCAGCCCTCTATCTTCCTTCAGTTTACTCCAGTTGAATATGACCATGGCCCAAAGGTCTGAAAACTTGGCGCAGGCTATGTTCAAACAAATCGGCCCTCAACCTGTTGGTGTCGATATGTCTTCAGATCTGTTCCGTTTGCGCATCGGTGCCCGCATCGTGGGCTATCGCAAGCAGGTAGGCAGCTATGTGTTCTATTCGCGCGATGACTTCTGGTACAATGGAGCCGAGTTCGACTTTGAACACGAAGAGCCCTTCACAGGCCTTAAGGACCGCAGGGGACGTAAGTTGTTCGTGGGTGATGTTGTCCGTTGCGAAGCTGAGGGCAAGGAGCTCACCGTGCGCATAGCCGATATGGATAATGATGGCCCTCATTGCTGTTGCCACGTCACTTTGCGTCCCATTCATTCCGCGGATGTCCGAGCTCTATTGGCCGGTAGTCAGTTCATCGGCCTTTGTTGACCATAAATGGATGGAGAAACGATAGTGGCGTGTCTGTGCAACATAATTCTAAATCAAGTGCGCAAAACTGGTCTGCCTCCTAAGGCGCGTTCGGCAACTGCTTCATGTTGTGACCTGTGTGGCATGTGGTCTGTCCGGATAAGAAGACCTTTGAACTCCTGAACGCTCAATAATTTCCATGGATCATAAAGGCGCAATAGACCATATTCTTGACAGACTTACCACAGAGCTGTCTAGCCATCTTCTGTACCACGGCCATCACCATACGCTTGACGTTTTGGAGGCTGCAGAGCGCATAGCGAATCATGAGAAGGTATCGGCCCATGAGATGAAACTGCTCCTTGTTGCGGCAGCATACCATGACTGCGGATTTCTGACCAGCTATGTGGACCACGAATTGGCGGGATGCGCAATTGTTCAGCGCACACTTCCTGAATATGGTTTTGATCAGGATGACATTGATGCCATCTGCACCATGATAATGGCCACCAAAGTGCCGCAGGATCCCAGATCCAGACTGGCCAACATATTATGTGATGCCGACCTCGATTACCTAGGTCGCGATGATTTTTATCCTATCGCAAACACGCTTTTCGAAGAACTGAAGTACATGGGAATTGTGAAAGAGGAGCAGGTCTGGAACAGGATACAGGTCAAGTTTCTGACGGCACACATTTATCACACCACATACAGCAAGGACAATCGGGAGCAGGTGAAACTTGTGCATTTGGCCGAGGTGGAACGTATTGTTGAATCATACCCTGTTCAATAGGGTATTGGGTCTTTCAAAACATCTATTTTTGGGCGCAACAACCTTTTTGCCTCAATAATATTCTGGACCATGGCCGATAAGAACTCTATAATCCTTGTGCCCACCGATTTTACCGATGTGGCCGCCACCGCAGTGCAACATGCCGCCATCTTGGCGAAGCAGACCGAAGATGAGATACGCCTCATCCATGTGTTGAACAGTGATACGAAGACCAAGCTGAAAAAGGCAGGCGAGTCACTCGATGATCTTACCAAAAAGATGGTTCAGGATGTGGCACATATTGAAAAGACCTATGGCGTCAAGGCGGGATACCACCTTCGCGAGGGTTCCATATTCACTACCATTGGCGAAGTGGCCGAAGAGATCGGTGCCCGACTCATGGTGATGGGCACGCATGGTGTTGTAGGCTTGCAGCACTTGACAGGTGCATGGGCAGTAAGGGTCATCACAAGTTCACCAGTTCCCACCATCATTGTGCAGAAGAAAAAAGTGGCAGAGCATGGTTACAAGACCATTGTTTTCCCGATTGATGCTAGTAAAGAGACCAAGCAGAAGGTGATCCATACGGTCTCCATTGCCAAGACCTTCGACTCTGAAGTGTTGCTGTTCGGAAGTTATGAGAGCGATGAGTTCATCAACAACGCCAAGAACAACAACATTGCCTGGGCCGAGAACATGTTCAAGAAGAATGGGGTGCGCTACCAAGTGGCCAATGCTACCAAAAGCGGAGGCGATCACCCGAAACAGACCATAAAGTTCGCTTCAGAGAAGAATGCCGATCTGATGGTGATTCTTACGGACGATAGCGAGGTTAGCGTGAAGGGATTCGTGCTGGGTGCGGATAACGAACGCCTAATCAACAACGATGCACAGATTCCGACCATGTGTATCAACCCGATTGCGAATCTGTATCACATTCCGAATGTCATGTTCCTTTGATGCGCTGAATGGACCGCATCAAAGACCTTGTCCGCTCCATATTGCAATGGCTTCATCTGGATCTCACGAAGAATCTGGAATACGACCGCCTTACTCGCAAGATCATGGAGCAGGTCATTACACCTACCACCAATTGCATTGATGTGGGCTGCCATAAAGGGGAGATACTTGATATCGTCCTTGAGCTTTCTCCGAAGGGAAAGCACTTTGCATTTGAGCCAATTCCACCCTTGTTTGAAGCGTTGAAGCGTAAATACGCTGGGCGTTGCACCTTCTATCCTTACGCTCTTGCTGCCGAAGCTGGTATCACAACATTCAATCATGTGAAAAATGCTCCGGCCTATAGCGGAATCAATCAACGGAAATATGCTGTTGCAGAGCCTGACATCGAAATTATTGATGTCGAATTGAAACGGTTGGATGACCTTATTCCGTCCAACATTTCTATTGGCCTTATCAAGATAGATGTAGAAGGAGCCGAAATGGGGGTATTGAAAGGAGCTAAGGCGCTATTGAAACGTTGTCGGCCTATTGTGATCTTTGAGTGCGGCCTGGGAGCCAGTGAATATTATGGTACGCGGCCAGAGGATGTTCATACTTTTTTGTCGACCGAGATTAATATGGGCATATATACACTGAGCGACTTCATTGCCAAGAGAGGCCCACTAAGTCAGAAGGAGTTTATAGACATCTTCAACGCCAACAGCGACTACTATTTCGTAGCTCAAGCCATCGAGTTTTCACCCTTGGCATAAGTTGATTATTGCTGTAAGTATAACAAAGTGACGTACAGTTTATCGAACTGACTTCTGTAATTCTTTGGGTATTGCTCCGAATCGGATTTAAGCGGTTTATGCTGGAGATAATTTTTATCGCTTCGGCCTTTCCAGCTTAAATACAAACAACTTCAGCTCACGCTGCTTGCAATGAACTTCGGAAGTCCTTCTTGTATGCGCGGCCTATGGGAATCGTGAATCGGTAATCGTTGTCTATCATTTCGATATTTGACCCACGAACGAAACTTACACGCTCCAGATTGACAATGAATGACCGGTGCGAACGGGCAAACATCTCCTGTGGCAGAATTTCCTCCACTTCCTTCATGGTACATAGCGTGATATGTTTACCGGTGGTGGTCTTCACAATTATATAGTCGGCCAAGGCTTTGATGAAAATGATATCACCAAATGATACGGGCATCAACTCGTAATTAACGCGGATAAGCATCCTTCCTTTTTCTACATCTGCTCTCATGACCATTGATTTTATGGGGTTGTTACTTCTTAAAATTCCAATTCGATTTTGAAATTGGGTGTGAGGACTCTTACACCGAAATGAGATGCAGGTTTCTGGTTTTAGACGAATCATGGCATTTCGGTGCCCGAACTTGGCCTTGGAAAGGACGATCATATGCCCCAACGCTAATTTGTACTTTTGATCCCCGCTTTTAGAATCATTTGTCAGTACCACATAACGCAGTCCAACTTAATTTTATTGGCCAAACACATCATCATAGGACTTCTAATGTTCATGTCTTCCGCGGTCTTCGGGCAGAGTGGGAAGTTGGTGATCAATGGGCTGGTGACCAAGATGGGCGCGCCACTTGGCGAAGCTGAGGTCAAGATATTCAAGGCTTCTGGAGGATTGCAATATGCTAGTGCCAATAATGTCGGCAAGTTCCGCGCTTCATTGGATTTGGGCCAAGAGTATATAATTAGCGTCACGGAGCCAGGTTTTGCAACGCGTTCAATGACCATACTTACAACATTACCAAAGGGTAAGGACGGTCAATTTGAGCAGGATATTGTTCTTGACCTTCAGCCGATGCGCAAGGATGCCAAAGGCAAAGATGTCAGAGAGGAATCGAGTGGAGGCGTGATGTTCAATGAGGGTTCTGGTGGGTTCGTTGCCGTAACGCGTGATCTAAGCCGAATCAAAGATGAGATAGCCGCGGCAGAAGAGGCTGCCAAGCGCAGAAAGGAGCAGCAGGAGAAGGCGCTGATTGCCGCCCGCGAGCAGGCACGACTTGATAGCATTCGTGCAGCGCGCGAGCAGTTTGTGGCAGATTCTATTGCCAATCATGCCAAAAGACAAGCGGAAATGGACGCTTGGCGTGAACAGGCCAAAGCAGACTCGCTTGCCAAGGTAGAGGCCCATTTGGCCAAGATGAAAGAGAAATTGGCACGTGAACGGGAGAATAAGGATGCTTTGGAGAAATCCAAGCTCGATTCGCTGGCCAACGCAGTTCGTGAGAAGAAACGCTTGGATGCGATTCGGACAGCCTCAGTAGATTCTGAGGGCAAGGCAGAGCAGGCTGCAAAGGATGCAGCAGCCAAGGCGCTTAAAGCCAAACAGGATTCTACCTTGGCGGCAAAGGAATCTGAGCGACAAGCTGCTTTGCTTGCCAAAGACCTTGAAGCACAGCGCAAGAAATTCACTGCCGATTCCCTTATGGCGTTGAAGGATTTGGAAAAGCAGACAGCATTGCTGACCAAGGAATTGGAGGCCAAACGAAAAAAAGAGATTTCAGATTCTTTGTTGGCTATCAAGGAAACCGAAAAGCAGACAGCACTTTTGGCCAAAGAGTTGGAGAATAAGCGGAAACTAGCGCAGGCAGATTCACTTCTTGCTATAAAAAATGATCAGGCCAAGGCTGCAGAAGAGGCCAAGTTGCTTGCCGATCAACGCAAACTTGCTTTAGCCGATTCGGTTGCAGCAGTTCGGGAGTCTGAGCGCAAGGCGTCTGAATTGGCAGCTGAACTTGTCCGTCAAAAAAAGCAGGTCACAGCAGATTCACTTGCGGCCATTAAAGA
>JBFYQB010000160.1:0-3255 GCA_041302955.1 Flavobacteriales bacterium | reverse complement strand
AGAAGCAGCGTATGCGGGCCGCCATCAATGGGCCAAGGGCAGGTCTGAAAACATCGCTTGGATGTGTGCCTACCAACGTTGGCATTGAGGATAAACCGCTTGCCAAACGTATCAATGTTTATCCGAATCCTGCTGTCGACCTGGTTCGCATTACCATGCATGATGCATCAGTTGGTATTGCTGATGTCCGCATTCTGAACCTGACGGGCGCAGAAGTGTTACATGTCAATACATTGAACCTTGCAAATGGCACAATTGCCCTGGATCATTTGCCAGTAGGCATCTATATTCTGGAAGTGACCACAGCAGATGAACGTGTTTCGCACCGTATCCACATCATTCGATAAATGAACACCCTCGACCACATACTTACCAGCACCATTGACCCAAAGCTGAAGGCTATTGCACAGAAAGTGGCCCAGCAACAGCGAATCTCATTTGAAGAAGGTGTTCATCTATACGAGCATGGCGAACTGGGCTATTTGGGCGCGTTGGCCAATCATGTGCGTGAACGGCTGCATGGTGATAAGGTCTTCTTCAACCGAAATTTCCACGTTGAGCCTACCAATATCTGTGTGTTCGACTGCAAGTTCTGCTCCTATAGCCGGCTGACCAAGCAGAAGGAGGAAGGATGGGAAATGACCGAAGAACAGATATTGGACAAGGTACGCAGCTACGAAGGCAAACCTATTACTGAGGTGCATATTGTGGGCGGTGTTCATCCAAAAATGGGGCTGCACTATTTCGCTAGTCTTATCAAAAAGATAAAGGAACTGCGCCCTGATATCCATGTGAAGGCTTTCACGGCAGTCGAGTTGGAGTATATGTGCCGCAAAGCCAAAGTGAGTTATGCCGAAGGCCTGAGCATACTGAAGGCCCACGGACAGGATTCACTTCCTGGCGGTGGTGCTGAGATATTCGATGAGGAGATCCGCAATGAGATATGTGCTGACAAATGCACCAGTGCCGAATGGTTGGAGATGCATCGTACGGCCCACAAACTTGGTATGCCGAGCAACGCCACAATGCTCTATGGTCACATAGAGCAATTCAAGCATCGCGTGGACCACATGGACCGCCTTCGTAATTTGCAGGATGAAACGGGAGGATTCAACACCTTCATTCCACTCAAATTCCGCAATGGCGACAACCAGATGAGTCACGTACCGGAAGTGAATACCATTGAGGACCTGAGGAACTACGCTGTTGCGCGCATCTATATGGACAACTTTGCCCATATCAAGGCCTATTGGCCCATGATAGGACGCCACACGGCACAAATGAGTCTGGCCTTTGGAGTGGACGACATAGACGGCACGATTGACGACAGCACCAAGATATACAGCATGGCCGGCAGTGAGGAGAAGAACCCCGCCCTTTCGACCCAGCAACTTGTACAACTCATAAAAGACGCTGGCCGCCACCCTATTGAGCGCGACACGCTGTACAACACTGTTACAGACTATGCGAATTATGATTTCGCATTAGAGGAAGTAGCAGCCTGAGCGGGTAAGAGGAAACAATAGCTTCCCATCAGGGGCTGATTCCTAACATGTTTTGCCCTTTCAAGTTCCTATTTCCCCTCGGAGATATAGAGCTTCTTGATGCGCTTTTTCGGTCCAGGGCAGAACTCTGTGTGGCAGTTCATGCATTGGTCCACCATGCGGTTGAAACGGAACACAGCGCTTGAATCATCGGCCTCCAATTGTTTCACCGCAGTGAGATAGGCCTCAGCAAAGGCCGTGAACACAGGACCTTTCACTGTGCTATCGGTCGGAATGGCAGCATGGATGGCCGCAAAGTCGCGCAGGCCGCTGGGTTGTTCTCCTTGTTCCACCTGCGCTTTTATCCGCATGCCATCATCAAACATATCGCGCATGAGCAGGGCAAGTTCACTGTCGCCATTGGGGTTGATAGGACGAGGCGCACACTGCTGTTCAGCTTGCTGCGGTTGGCAGGCGGTCAACAGACCTAAAGCTGCGACCGACAACAACTGCCTGAATGGAAGGGATGAATTCATGCGCCAAAGTTGGACATCATCTTTGTTTGATGGGCATTACTTCACCGACATCATCACCACCCCGATGATGACCACTACTGCACCAGCCAGACGCAGCAACGTTACCGTTTCGTTGAACCAGAAGACCGATACCAGATACAGCCCCACGATTGTGAGGGAGAAGAACAGCGTGCTGGCCACCTGTAGGCTCATGAACCGCAATGTTTCTGCAAAGAGCACTGAATTGATAAGGCCGAACACCAGCCCTAAAGCGAGGTATCCCCATTTTTTTGGCAGGCACAGCCTCGTTGAGTGCAGAGTATTTGAACCCGATATTGGTGAGCACATTCGATATGATGGCACCGGTGAGCAGAAGTTCTTTCATGGAACAGGGATTGGTGTGTGCATGCGAAGTACCGATAAATAGATGTTTCGACCACACATCCAAATAAACCATGATGCGAAGGATCTCCCCGACCATTGTATGGTCGGGGAGGAGCCATCGTTTTACTTCATCTATTCTTAGATCAATTGTTCCGCAATTCGTTTAGTCGTTCGTCTATGAGCGTTGCCCATTGCTGCATCACCAGCAGCTCGTCATTAAGTTGCAGGTCTTCTTCGGCATCATAGAACGGTATCAAAATGCTGGGAATGCCCTTGTTGCCAAAGGTCAATTGAAGCGCCAAGAGGTCTATCACCGTGTAAGCACTTTTGCCACTGCCCACCTGATGGCTGTTGTTCACCATGGTACAAGTTGCCACGGTATTCATATTCACATGGCGCACTAGGGGGCTTTGCTTGGTCTGTTTGTAATAGAACAGATTGTTGCGGTCGGCATCCATGCCAATGGCCTGCAGGCCGAACATCTGATGATGGGCAATAGTGCATCCTTTCTCTGCGGCAACGCCTTGCAGCGAGCGCAGCAGATCGGATTCTATCTTTTTACGGGCACGGCCCATGATGATGAACGGAAGTATGCAGACGGCCGTTACCACGGCCATCGTAATGATGGTTGCAAGATTCATTTTGTAAGATGTTTGAATTGAAAGACGCTTAATAGCAGGTCCTGATGAGGTGAGGTACCTGCAAAAGACCCGTGACCACTACCGTAAGTGGTGCACGAAGACGTCAAACATGCTTACCAGAAATAGTGGAAAGGGAAGATCAGGTCGTGCTTCCTGTGCCGAATGAGCACATTTTCCACATAATGCTGATAGCGTCCAAAAGCCTCGTTGAGGGAAAGAGCAAGAACATGG
>JBFYQB010000159.1:0-13258 GCA_041302955.1 Flavobacteriales bacterium | reverse complement strand
ATATTCAACTTTTGCTTTGCAACGCGAACCTTGCATTATGAGCAGGTGGGAAACCAGTAGTTAATCATAGTTTCAGCTACGTGATTTACGTATAGTCCAAAATACCATCTTTGAGGCACCTTAGTTGGTTTTAGATGAAGCGAATTAGTATTGGTCTTATTGGCTGTGGCCGTATTGGAGAGCGACATGCGGAACATATCGCGGCTACAACTGGACTGCATCTGGCTGCCGTTTGTGATATTGATCTTATCAAAGTCAGATCGCTGGCTGACACGCATGACGCTAAAGCGTATACGGATGTGCAAACCCTCTTGGACGCACATCCAGAGATCGATCTACTGGCCATCTGCACCCCCAATGGGCTGCACGCACCCATCAGCATTGCTGCACTTAGAGCTGGCAAACATGTGCTATGTGAAAAGCCTATGGCCTTGACCGCAGTGGATGCATTGGATATGATAGCCACTTCCTTATCTGCACAGCGGCATCTCATTGTGGTAAAACAGAACCGCTTCAATCCACCTGTCATAGCGTTAAGGAAAGCCCTACTTGAAGGACGTCTTGGCAGAGTACTTAATGTGCACCTCAACTGTTTCTGGAACAGGAATCCAGCCTATTACACAGACGGTTGGCGCGGTACACTGGACATGGATGGCGGTACGCTTTTCACCCAGTTCAGTCATTTCATTGATCTGATGCTGCTATTGGTTGGCGATGTGGAACATGTAGAAGCCATGGGAGGCAACCTGAATCATCAAGGTAGTATCCGCTTTGAAGACTCCGGTGCAGTGGCCCTGAGATTTGCAAGTGGAGCCATAGGCGCCATCAGCTATACTGTGAATAGCCATCAGAGAAACATGGAAGGCTCCATTACCTTATTCGGTGAGCATGGCACAGTGAAGGTAGGCGGACAATACCTCAACACCCTCGATTACCAATGCATAAGTGGCGAACCTATCGTTTTGACGGAACTGGGCAATGCTGCCAATAATTACGGCACCTATCAAGGGTCGATGTCCAATCATGGGCTCGTTTATGAGAACGTGCTGGATGTGATGACCAAAGACGCTACCATAACAGCCAATATGTATGATGGGCTGCGCACCGTAGAACTGATTGAACGCATCTACGCAGCCATGGAGCGAACAGGTGGACGATCGCAAGGACTGCAATGAGTTATCAAACAGATATTGCCAAACTTGTGATCGGTCCAACATTTTCCATCATCATACCGGCATACAACCGGGCCGCCATGCTGGCCGACACTTTGGCATCTGTGCAGGCGCAGACCTACACCACATGGGAGTGCATTGTTGTGGACGATGGCAGCAAGGACAAAACACGAGAAGTGGTAGCGGAGCTTAGTGCCCATGACCCACGCATCCACTATGTGTATCAGCACAATGCCGAGCGCAGTGCCGCGCGTAACAATGGGATGCGCAACGCCACCGGCACCTATTTCTGCTTCTTGGACAGTGATGACCACTATGCGCCCGAATACCTGCAACGGCTTCACGATTTTCTCAAAGCCCGCCAATGGCCAGTAGCGCTCACCGTGAGCAACTGTTGTTTCTGGGACGGAGTGCGTACTACCGAATGGAACATCCCTCCATTGGGAGATGATGCTGCGCAATGGCTGTTCGATTATCCTGTTTCGCCTTCCCGAGCATGCCTGCACAGTGACATTGCGAAGCAGTTCCAGTTCAGGGAGGACATTGTGATGGTGGAGGACAGTGTGCTCTGGGTGAGTGTAATAAGTGCATTCCCCCTCCTCCATCTGCCCGAATATCTGGTCTGGTACCGCATACATGATGGCAATTCGGTGAACCGTGCCACACGCGCCATGTTCAGCAGGCATGATGGACTTCTGAAATTTTTTCGCGACCCACTTTCAAACAGCCTATCGGCTGCCTCGAAACGGAACCTGCTCAGTGAGGTGCGCTTCAGCATGGCCGACCATTACGCGCTGCATGGCAAATGGTTCAAGGCATTAATGCACGTGCTATGGTCCTTGGCCACTGCCCCAGGACATAGACATACCAAAGCAAAACTTTTCTTCATCCTTCAACTGATACCCGGATTTGACCGCATATGGTCATTCAAGCAGTCGCAAGCGAACGGCATGCAATGACGACCACCGACAGGTCGCTACCCTACTTAATACTGCGGTCACGACACTTCAGTAATTCCCTCGGTGTACGATGAATACAGATGTTTCCGATCTATTTGTCAACTACTTTTCGGGCATGAATCTACTGATTGAAACAACCTATGAAAGCATAGGGCATAAGCCTGACGGCCTGCGCAAATTGCTATCTGAAAACAAGGTTGTGGTATTGCGAAGTTCAACGAACGAAGACAGTTCGTTGAACTATTTTGAGCCCTTTTGCGAACAGGTCGGCTCCATCATCGACCTTGATGAAGATCTGAAGAGCGGAGTCCCAACAGGCAAGCGCTGGATAGATATCACCTATGACCCTGCGATAACAGACCGTTACCGCACTGCTCCGGTAGCACAGCCCCTGCATACAGACTATTCTTACATCGATATACCCGATGTGATCCAGTTCATTTATTGTGTCAGTCAGGCCCGTTTGGGCGGTGCTACCACCTTTATAAATGCGGATATGGTGGTTCAATTGCTTGAATTGAGTGGTGAACAGGAATTATTGACACAGCTTTGCGAGCTACCTGTAACCTTCAGGAAGGCAGAAAGAAAACGCAGAATTCCGATACTGCGCAGATTGAACGATGGTTGGCATTTCAACTGGAACTACTTCTGTCTAGACACTGATGCCTCGCCTGAAGAAGCGCAATTGGCGGAGACATTCCATGCTTTTCTTCAGAACAGAGTGGTGCCGTCCGGACTGCTCACTTCGGCAAGATTGGAAAAGGGAGATGCCGTCTTCTTTCATGATGAATTGGTATTGCATGGTCGGAATGCATATTTTGCTGTAGAGAAAGGAGAACGGACGTTGCTAAAAAGCACATTGGTGCTTCCTTAAGATCATTCTATTGCGAGAAGTTCGAGGAATGAATACCGATAACCTTTCATCTGAAGTGGACCTGCCAATGCCTTTGCTGTCCATTGTCATGATCACCTATCGACATGAACAGTATGTGGCACGGGCTCTTGCATCCATATTGGAACAGGAGTTACCATTCACGTGGGAGCTGATCATAAGTGATGATGCATCTGATGATGAAACATCCACCATCATAGAAAGCACGATAGCTGGACGGGAACACATCACTTTTGTCCGTCAGCCCCAGAATTTGGGGATGCAGCGCAATTATGAATTCGTAATGCGCAGGTGCCGGGGGAAATATGTGGCACAACTGGAGGGTGATGATTACTGGACCGATCCACAAAAGAGCATCAAACAGATCTCGCTTTTGGAAAGGTATCCTGACATGGCATGGTGCTTCACGAATGGGGTGATCATTGACAGTACTGACCAGGTCATTGGAAAAATACAGGTGAATCTACCTGATCAGTTCTCTCTATTGGACTACTGTGGGTATTTCCGGTCAATAAATCCACTTAACAATACTGTGATGTTCAGGCGGTCGTGCGACCCTGTGCCCTATCCGGATTTCATAATGAGAATCGTGCAGATCGACACTGCTTTGCATTTTCTACGTGCCAGAGAGCATACTATAGGCTTCTTGTCCGATAGCACAATGGCTTACAGGCGCCACCCCACTTCATCTGCGGCCCAAAAATTGAGGGCTGGAGCTGCGCCATTCCTTCAATGGATACAATTGTATGACGGCCTAAGACCGCTGATGCCCAAGGAAGTAGCAGCCACATTTGACGATAGGGCCACCTATTTCTACATTGCACGCGCCTATCTGGCTGAGGGCGATCATGGAGCATTCATCCGTTATTGGCTAAAAAGCGCAGGTCACCCCACTTGGCGAGATTCATTGCATTATCTGAAATTGTGGCTTTTGGGATTTTTTAGACAAGGGTATTGATTGAGGAGAATAAAGTTTATATATCGATTTAATACGAACAAAGCATTTGTATCCAATTTAGAGAAATCGGAATAGTTTAAACGTATAGGATAAGAACATTGGTAGACCACACCCTGAAACTCGCATGCCCGATATGCAAACAGCATTTGTCGGAAGTGGATGATAGGCAATTGAAATGCGCACCTTGCAGTGCTCTATTCGCAGTCTATGACAATGTTCCGATACTGATAAACGAACGTGATTCGGTATTCTTGATAGCGGATCACGTCCCTAAAGAGCACGCTATAAAGCCAGAAAAAGGGGTGAAAGCAACCGTATTGAGCTTCTTGACCTACTTGCAACGCCTTCCTCCCAGCATTTCCCTGAATGCGAAAGCGAAAGAGAACTTCAGCCAGTTTGGGCAGCTTTTGCGCACAAATCAACCTAATCCCAGAGTCTTGGTTATCGGAGGTCGCACTACTGGTGAAGGCATGGAGGCATTAAATAACATGCCTATTAAGTTTACAGCTGTGGACATTGTGAATGGCCCCAATACCGACATCATATGCGATGCACACCATCTGCCCTTTGAGGATGGTCAGTTTGACGGAGTGGTCATTCAAGCCGTCATCGAGTATCTTCTTTATCCTGAGAGAGCAGTAGCTGAGATTCACCGTGTACTGAGCTCGGACGGCTTGGTCTATGCCGAAACTCCATTCATGCAACAGGTGCATGGCCGTGAATTTGATTACATGCGGTTCACACATTTGGGACATCGTCACCTTTTTCGCCATTTTGAGGAAATTAGGTCAGGGGCTTGTGTGGGCACAGGTTCGGCCATGGCGTGGAGCTGGAAATACTTCCTACTTAGCTTAAGCGATAAAGGCCTTGTACGCGAACTATTGCTCCTATTTGCCAATTGGACTGCATTCCCTTGGAAATATTTCGACCACTTGACCATTAACAACAGAGGCACGTTGGATGCGGCATCGGGCTATTTCTTCTTGGGCCGGAAGAGTGCACGACCGCTTGGCGATGCTGCACTCATCAAGCAGTACAGAGGAATGCAATAGGCCAGTAAAGATGAATTCACATCATCTAAGTTCAACAATGGCCCTACTATTGGACAAGTCAACCTTGAACGAGATTAAATTCTCCTAAATGACACCCGTGCTTAAGTAAACCAATTTCCTTTGCGAAAGAAGTTTACCCTGTATATACCGACCTAAGAATGAGTGTTTTGTCGAATGTCATCAGTGCCATTCGCTATCAGGTTGGCAATATTCTGCAGGAAGACATAGACCGATTGGGAAACATCTGTCTGATGTATCATGGTATTTCGATCAGTGATGTAGGGCAATTCAACAAGCGGCACACTACAGCGAAGGTTTTTGATGAGCAATTGGCCCGTCTTGGTCGTTTCTACTCAATAGTGCATCTTTCTGAGTATTTTGAAGAGCGTGACCGGCCAAGAAAAAAGCCCCTATTGGCCATAACCTTCGATGACGGACTGATGAACAATTATGAGGTGGCGCTCCCCATATTGAAAAAACATAATGCCCCAGCGACCATATATGTCACAGGATTGAATGCCACTCCATATCCGATAACGTGGGCGGATTTTCTCGACCTTGTGGAACCCAAATGGGTAGGCACGCAAGTTGAAATAGACGGAATGACATTCGTTTATCGCGAAAGTCGTTTTGTGGATATCAACAATGGCAAGACGCTAAGAGATGTGATTCGGCACATTCGACCTGATTGGCCGTTCAAAGCAGCTATGTTCCAATCACTTGGGTATTCACAAGAGATCATTAATGCGGGCCATATGGAGAACTGCTGGAGGTTGCTGACCGATGATCAGATTCGCAAGTTGGCCTCCGAACCACTGATCACCATCGGTTCGCATGGCTGGTATCACAGTAATCTGGGGAATCTTCCAATTAGGGACGTGAAGACAGAACTTGAGAATTCTATCGCTTATCTTTCGGGGCTAACAGGAAAGACGGTAGAACATATCGCTTTCCCTGACGGTAGTTACAACGAAAATGTCAAAGAACTGTGCTTTAAGCTTGGATTCCGATACTTGGCAGCTACTGACCATTATTGCGTGAAAAATGACGCAAGCAATCCAAATATCACTTCGCGCATCGGCATTTACAATTGTGGTAGGCCGCATAATCAACTCTTCGACATCTATTCAAGACATCAGAAGACTTCTGATGTCTGTCAGGATATTATGGGCCCCGCCAGCTAGCTCGACACGGGTACGTATTTTGTCTGGCACATCCGATCTAAATATTGGATGAAGCTATGCGAATACTGCATTTGATACCAGAATTACCCAAAGGAGGAGCTGAGCGCATATGCCTTGATATTGTTCGTGCATTCCAATCTATGCCCCATGTTGAGGTACTGTTGGCCACCCATAGACCTACAAATGCATACGCATCGGAATATCCTGATATTCAACCTATAGTACTTAACAATCACGTAGTCCCATCCCTAACTGGGCAATGGTCGGTGAATATTGAAAACTGGGACGATCTTGTAAACACCTTTCGCCCTGATGTGATTCATTCGCACCTCTTCGAATCGGAGATGCTGTCACGTTTCAAACCTATTCCTGGTATCCGTTATGTTACCCACTGCCACGACAACATGCCTCAGTTCAGGAGGCCATCATTGTTGGATATGTTCTCAAAAAACAGAATAACGGAACTCTATGAACGCAATTGGCTATTGAACCACTACGAGCAATGTAACAATCGCTTTATTGCCATAAGCCCTGATACAGCATCGTATTTCAAATCGCATTTATCAGCATCTCTTGCAGCGAATGTGGTACTCCAACCCAATGCTATCGATCGCAAAAGGTTCTCTCGGCAAAGTGCCCTACCCTATTCCATGGAAAAACTCAAGCTGGTGAATATTGGGTCTTTTGTGGCAAAGAAAAATCAGCGGTTTCTTCTTGGTGTTGTCAAAAACCTATTGAGCCAAGGCGTGGAAACACACTTGACCTTTGCTGGTGAGGGTCCATTATTGGTGGAAGTGCAACGAGAAGCTGAGGAGCTTGGCCTTATAGATGCGGTTACGTTTGCGGGAAATGTCTGTAACGTGGAGAATCTCCTATGGGAGTCGAACATATATGTTCACAGCGCAACTTACGAGCCCTTTGGATTAGTGCTGATCGAGGCTATGGCAGCAGGACTTCCTGTGGTGGCATTGGACGGACATGGCAACAGGGAACTTTTGATAAACGGAAAAAATGGCTATCTGATTGATCAACCGGATATCGAAACTTTTGCATCTGCCATAATCCAAGTGATAGATTCAAAACAGATATGGGAGAACATGAGTCTGTTTGCGCTAGAATTCTCTAAGGCTTTCGACATGGGGAGCTATGTGGAAAAGTTGATGGCTTTCTATAAAGAAAACTGACGTTTGGCAGATCAAAAGGCATATCCGCAAAGACCACTCGCTATTGTGGTCAAGAACTACCCATTTATCAATGGTGAACCTTTTTTTCATGCAGAGCTTACTGAATTGTCCAAACGATTCAGTCATATACTGATTGTTTCAAGGCACGGACGTACAGGTGATGAGCAAACGCATTTTGTATTGCCGGACAACGTTGTACATATCGACCTGAACATAAGGCAATCCTTTAAATCACGGATCAATTCATTGATGCGTGCTGTATTCAATGGAAGTTTCTTCCGTCTTTTTCGCGACCTGAAGACCAGCGGGACTGTCCTACATCCTTTAACGGTCAAGACTGCATTAGCTTATGATGAAATGGCAATGTTGTCAGAGAAATGCCTTACTGTAAAGCTTAGTTCCATAGGTCGATCAGCAGATGAATACCTATGGTATAGCTATTGGTGTGATGACTCTGCTTATCTACTGGCACTTTGGAAGCACAATGAACTCATTTCCAAAGCGCTATCCAGAGCACATGGTTATGATCTTTATGCCGAACGGCACCCGTTCAATTATCTCCCTTATCGTAGTTTTATCTGTGCTGCACTAGACCACATAGTTTGCATAAGTGCTCACGGACAGCAGTATCTCTCAACCCGTTATCCTGAACGTGAGGAAAAGTTCAACGTTTTCAGGCTGGGAGTGAATGATCAGGAGTTTTTACCGCTTCCAGATCGCCAAGTTGTAAGAATAGTTTCGGTGTCAACCATCATACCTCTCAAGAATCTGGAGACACTGATCCATGCTTTGGAAATGTGGGACGGACAGGAATTGGAATGGCACCATCTGGGTCAGGGCAAGGTGAATGATTATCAAGAATCCATCATTGCGTTGGCCCACAACCTTCTATCTAAGAAGCCCAATGTCACTTTCAATTTTCACGGTTTCATTGCACCCGATCTGGTATTAAATAAACTGAATGAATTGTGTCCGCATGCATTGGTGAATACAAGCATCTTTGAAGGCATTCCAGTTTCAATGATGGAAGCCTGCTCCAAAGGGATACCGGTCATTGGCCCACGCATCTATGGCGTACCAGAGATCATTGTGGATGGACTTAATGGATTCATGTTCTTTCCTATTGAGCCCATGGAACTTGCCAGAACACTTAAGCGTCTTGCTGACCTCTCTGACAAACAGTACGATGACATGCGTATCAACGCATACACATCACAACAACAACATTTCAACGCAGCGCTTAATCACCAGAGATTTGGAGCCTTTATGCAAGATGTTGCCAACAGTAACTGAGGCGAGTTAGCGTTTAACGGCCGTTATCCAAAAATTACCAAGAAATTCTTCGTGATCCACTATCGTGAAGCCCGCCTTTTCCAATCCTTGCACCATGGGCTGAACATCCTCAAAATGAAACGTGTGATCATCATCGCCTACGCGATACTTGCGGTAATACAAGTAACGGGCTACTCGCTCCCAGAACTGGAAGCCAAAAAGTTTGGATGTGGTCGCCACACGCTGAACACGCTTATCCGGTGGAAGGTCCAGGTGACTGGAGATAAAGATTCGGCCTTCTGGTTTCAACACTCTGAACGCTTCCCGCATAAATGCCTCATAGTCCTTGAAGTGGTCTATTGAAGACAAACTCATCACCAGGTCGGCACATCCATCCCGAAAAGGCAATTTCTCAGCAAAACAGAGTATGTGTCCCATCTTAAGCTGAAGTAGATCGGGATATATGCGAATGAACTGATCATGCAACAACCGCAGATTTGGGTCAAGATTATAGTATCTCAACGTGGATGGATTCTTGAAGAATGAACATAATGTATGCCCAGTACCAGCACCGACATCAATTACCGTAGCATCTTCAATCTCTGCAATTCCAGTTCTCTCTCTAAGATAATTGATAAGCGGCAAGGAATTCAGAAGCGTATATACCGTTAATGAACGGTGATAATTCAAAAACTCCTCATTTGCTGCTTCCCAAGCATCGCCCTTTTCTTCAACGGCCACATTCCTGAAATCGATAACGTTGTCCACCACAGGGAAACGCTGCTTACTCTGCTCACATTGCAAATGATCGTTGGTCAGCGTCAGCTTACCATTAACTATTACAGGGCTCGCAAGATCCTCCATAAGATCACCCACTGAAAATCTATTCTGATCAAAAAGATCGGCCGCTTCGTAAACGTTCCTTTCTTTTTTTAACATTTCGAGATGAACGTTTGCCATATTCCGGTTTTTAGTGAGCGGTCAAATGTAGTAAATGAGCTATGCGAAGAATCAATGAGCTATCCTGCAATTCACTAACATTGGATCGAACTAAAACCTGACGTCAGTGTGCGGAATTGCTGGGTATTACTTTCCAAATGGTGCCATCCATGATGACCTGAAAACCATGGCCCAGGCTATGGCCCATCGCGGTCCAGATGCCGAAGGGATACACGTGCATGGCGCATTTGGTCTTGCCCATAGAAGATTGAGCATACTTGACCTCAGCACTGCTGCTCATCAACCTATGACCTCAGCCTGTGGACGCTATGTCATGGTATATAATGGCGAGGTATACAACTTCCGTGAATTGAAAGCGGAATTGAAGCTTTCCACCCGAACCACATCAGATACAGAGGTCATTCTTGAGGCATTCGCTAGAATTGGGCCTACCATGGTCCATAAATTGAATGGCATGTTTGCCATTGCACTATTGGATAAAGAGAAGAATGAGCTATTCCTGTTCCGCGATCGTTTAGGCATCAAGCCGCTCTACATTTATCAGCAGCATGGTCTGTTTGCGTTTGCATCTGAATTGAAATCCCTTACCGCTTTGAGCCCTAAGCTGAACTTCACGGTTGATGCTAAAGCAATTGCTCATTTTCTGCATCGGGGATATATCCCTCAACCGCTGTCGATATATAAGGAGGTGAGTAAATTTCCAACAGGACATTGGGGCGTTTATAATGGAAATGAACTGAGGCTGGAACGCTATTGGTCTTCAGCAGAGAAGGTAACAGATAGGGTGATCAGCGATGAGGTGGAGGCCAAGGCAAAATTGGATGAACTGCTTACCGCATCTGTAAAGCGCAGACTGATAAGTGATGTGCCCTTCGGCACTTTTCTCAGCGGAGGCATTGATTCAAGCGTTGTTACTGCATTAGCGCAGAAGGTGTCTGACGCACCGATCAAGACCTTCTCCATAGGGTTTGACAACGCGAAGCATAATGAGTCCCATTTTGCCAAACAGGTGGCCGACCATTTAGGCACAGAGCATCACACGTATACCGTGACAGAAAAGGACGCTTTGGCCTTGGCATCAGAAATAGTGCCTCAGTACGATGAACCCTTTGCAGACTCATCGGCCATACCAACCATGTTGGTGTCGAAGTTGGCACGGCAACAGGTGACCATGACCCTGTCTGGAGATGGTGGTGATGAACTTTTCATGGGGTATGGGGCCTACGTATGGGCCGATCGGTTACAAAGCCCGCTGTTCAAATACTTCCACAACCAGATAAGTGGCCTACTTAAGTTTGGCAACGACCGACAACAACGCGTTGCCAGATTATTGAGTTACGATAGTGCCACCGCGTTGCAATCGCACATATTCTCTCAAGAACAGGGCATGTTCAGCGCCATGGAACTTAGCACGTTATTGAAGAATCTTGACACTGATGGTCTAGACCTTAAGGAAGAAGTACCTAAAAATAGACAACTTACTAACGGTGAGTCTCAAGCATTCTTTGACCTGAACCATTATCTTAAGGATGACCTATTGGTGAAAGTGGACCGAGCTACTATGCGCTATGGCTTGGAAACGCGCGTACCGTTGCTTGATCACACGGTGGTTGAATTTGCGCTTAACATCTCGCCCGAACTGAAAATGCACAATGGCACTGCCAAATATCTGCTCAAGCAGTTACTATATGAACACGTGCCCAAAGAACTATTCGATAGGCCGAAATGGGGTTTCAGCATTCCACTTTCTGAATGGCTGCGTGGGGACCTCGCATTTCTGATCGATGAATATCTGAATGAAAGCACCGTGACCACAACAGGAGTTGTGCACTGGCCAACAGTCAAAGAACTTGTGAAGCACTTCAGAAATGGCAAGGACCATCTTTACAATCGGGTCTGGTTATTGATCTTACTGCACCAATGGTTCCAGCTGGAGCAACAAAGGCATCAACGGCCATAGACCGCAGCATCAGGCTCAACCACATCTTCTTCGCCTTCTTCTTGTCGCAAGCGTCTGTCGCGAGCAATGTATATACTCGCCAAAAAGAATGGGATGGCCGGAATCTTATAGCGCACCAGTGAACCGAAATTGGCGGTAGTAAGTCCTACTGCAAAAGCAAAGAAAATCGCAAAAACGAATGCGAACATGGACATGGGCTCTGACAAAGTGCCTGTGATATAACGCAAAGGCCCTATCCTGACCAGCATGAACAGGAAGAAGAGGAGAATCAACGAATTCTCCAATGCGGTTATCACCATGAAGATACTCCCCGCCTCCCAAGGCATAGGCCTGAAAAGGCCTGAATAAATAGCTATCGGTGCCTTGGACAAAACCCCACCAATAGTTGCATCAAATCCTCCTATATCAAAGGTCTGACCTCCATAATACTCTTGTTTAAGGTCATTTTGTGTTACAACAGCCTTTTCAAGCATGGTGTCCACCGAACCATAAGCGCCTAAGCTTGATGATGCCTGCGAAAAGATGAAGCCTACACCTACTGCACCAACCATCAACATGATAGGCGCAATGAGCAAGCGAAGGATGACATTCTCTACCGACTGGATCTTATTGAACACCACCCAGATGAATGAACCCGGAAGCATTGCCACAAAAATGTAAGGCTTGATAGCGATCAGTATCCAAGCAGATACGATCAGGCAGATAACATTGAAAATGATCTTCTCCCGTTTTATCAAAAGACCATATACGGCCACGGTCATCCAGCAGACAGCCGAAAAGGTGTAGGTATCTTTCAATATGCCCGACCCCCAGAACACCACGGACGGAATGAACAGGATACAGATGGCCATCTCTTTTTTCAATCGGGGATATTCTCCAACGAAAACCATATAAAGCCTCCAAACACCTCCGAAGGCTATCCATGCCACAACGATAGAACACGCGAAAAAAGCTTTGATGGTCAGGATGTAAGGGATAGCCGTCAATCGCGTGACCGTATACGACTGGGGATCTTTGAGATAGTAGTACGGGCGGATGTCCACATCAAAGCAGTAGTAGTTGGGAATGGACAGATCGCCCATGAAGATATCCAAGGCACAACCTAAATTTCGAAATGTAAGACGAGCGAGATAACCAGCATCTTCCCAATAGTTTATCGTATCGCCACCTCCATAATAGAACGCATAGACAGCTGCCAAAGCCAAACCACCAAAAAGCTTGAACATCTTGGCCCGCACATAGAAGCGATAGGCGTCATTCTCTTCGATGTCGCGTTCCTGCCTCCTTCTGGCAAGAAAATAAGCCAAGCCCAAGAGCATTGGCACCAGAATGAAATCCCACGGATTGACGTACTGCACGTAATGGAGCTATGCGGCCAAAGTTATGCACCCACACCACAGTATTGCTACCTTGGCGGCCATGCAGGTGCTATATCTCAGTTATGACGGACTGACGGACGGATTGGGCCGCTCGCAGGTATTGCCCTACATCTTTGGTCTTGAGGCGAAAGGCCACAAATTCACCATCATCAGTTTTGAAAAGAAGGATCGCTATGCCAAGGATGGCGGCAACATCCGCGCGCTGCTCCAAGGCAAGAACATCCGCTGGGAACCGCTGATATACACGGCCTCCCCTCCTATTCTGTCTACGGTCTATGATGTACTC
>JBFYQB010000158.1:0-15397 GCA_041302955.1 Flavobacteriales bacterium | reverse complement strand
GAGCGGTGAGAAGCTTCCCAAAGAGGGCAAGAAGCGCATAGACGGCAATCCGCCCCATATCGAAAAGCAGGAGGAGGCCATGGTCAGTGTGCTTACGCGCCAGATGTATGCCCGCAACGATATCCGCTATGTGCGGGTGCAGGAGGGCGATACGTACGAGAGTCTGGAGCGGCTGCTGGATGTGCGCAAATGGCAGATGCTCAAGTACAACGATATGTCCAAGGCAGATGCCCTTATCCCAGGCGACATCCTCTACCTGCAGCCTAAGCGCAACCGCAACCGCAAGCACGATTTCCATTATGCCACGCAGGGAGAAAGTCTGCGCTGGGTGTCGCAGGAATATGGCATCAAGCTCAAGAAACTGCTTCAATACAATGGCCTCACGATGGAAGAGGAGTTGCAGCCCGGCCAGAAAGTATGGCTGCGCAAGAAGAAGAAAGGAGAATAGGGCCTAGACGAGCGGCATGCGCCCGCACACCCTATCTGCCCACATAGTTGAATGGCGTGATGGCCCGCAGCTCTGCCCTTACGTCTGCCGAAACGGCAAGACTATCTATGAAGGCCAGCATGGCGTCCTTGTCGAGCTTGGCATTTGTGCGGCTGAAATCCTTCAGCGCCTCATAGGGCTTCGGGTAGCCCTCGCGCCTCAGTACGGTCTGTATGCCCTCGGCCACCACCACCCATTGCTGCTCAAGCTCCTGACGGATGCGGTCTTCGTTCACCAGCAATTTGTCGAGGCCGCGCAAGGTGCTTTTGAAGGCGATGAGGGTGTAGCCCAGTGGCACCCCTATGTTGCGCAGCACGGTGCTGTCGGTAAGGTCGCGCTGCAATCGCGAAACAGGCAGTTTCTCCGCCAGATGGCCCAGCAGTGCATTGGCAAGGCCTATGTTTCCTTCCGAATTCTCGAAGTCAATGGGGTTCACCTTGTGAGGCATGGCCGATGATCCCACCTCGCCCGCCTTGATGCGTTGCTTGAAGAGATCGTTCATCACATACATCCACATGTCGCGGTCAAGGTCCAGCACAATGGTGTTTATCCTTCGCAAGGCATCGCACCATGCGGCCGTGTTGTCATAGTGCTCTATCTGGGTGGTGGTCTGCGAGCGGTTCAGGCCCAGTTTTCCGTTCACGAATGTGTTGGCAAATGCCACCCAGTCCATAGCAGGATAAGCTGCATGGTGGGCATTGAAGTTGCCCGTTGCCCCACCGAACTTGGCCGAGAAGGGCACGGCCATCAGTTGCTCCCGTTGTGCCTGCAACCGCTCTACGAACACCCACACCTCCTTGCCCAAGCGGGTAGGGGAGGCAGGCTGGCCATGGGTACGTGCCAGCAGCGGAATGTCGTTCCATTCAGAGGCGAGTGCGGTCAGTTTCTGTATCAGGGTGTCCAGCAGCGGCAGATAGACCTTTTCGGTCGCCTCTTTCATCATCAGGGGCGTGGCCGTGTTGTTGATGTCCTGACTGGTCAGTCCGAAATGGATGAACTCCTTCTGTTCGCCCACACCCAGCAGTTCCAGCTTCTCTTTGATGAGGTATTCCACCGCCTTCACATCGTGGTTGGTGGTCTGCTCCAGTTCTTTGACGCGCAGGGCATCGGCCTCTGTAAAATTCAGGTAGATGTTGCGTAGCGCAGGAAAAAGGTCCTGACCTGTACCCGCCAGCTGCGGCAGGGGCATTTCGCAAAGGGCGATGAAGTACTCGATCTCCACCCGCACACGGTAGCGGATGAGTGCCGCCTCAGAGAAATAGGCAGACAGGTCTGAGGTCTGACGGGCGTATCGGCCATCGATGGGCGACACAGCATGAAGGGAAGGACTGTTCATCCGCCAAAACTACATCGTTCCTCACTTTGCAACAAAGAAAAGGCCCCGCCATGCAATGCACAGCGGGGCCCATCAGAAAGTAATTACGACTAGTCGCAGCTGTAACCAGCAGCTTCCAAAGAAGCTTTGTAGTCTTCCCAGTTGTCGTAACCAGAATTATCAACATCCTCTTCACAGATCTTAGCTGTAAGGAATGTGCAACAGTTGTCAGCGCAAGAAGTCATTGTCAAAGCAATGATCGCCAACGCAGGAACAAGGGTTAGAAATGATTTTTTCATGGTGTTATTGGTTTTGGTTAGTGATGCAAGTATAGAGACGATTGTTGAGCAATGGGTAAGTAATTCTACTTAATCGTGGTTAAGTTAATGGTCAACTGCTGGAAATTCCCGGTAATACGGGAGTATTTCCACGGTCAATTGCAGGTGTAACCTATGTTTTCCAAATAGGCCCTGTACTCGTCCCAAGTGGCAAATTGCGATCCGGCAAGGTCATCTTCGCATACCTTGGTCACACCTGCGTTGCAGCAACTATCGCTGCATGATGATGCTGACAGGGCAAGAGATAGAAGAATGAGTAATGATGCAGCTGTGTTTTTCATGGTTGTTTCTGGGTTGATGCAGTGGTAAAGGTGCTAATTCTGTCGGCATCTGCATTTTCCGCATGTTTATTTCTCTCCGAGTGCGAATTTTGCAGACCAATGGTCGAAATCCCGCCTATCCGTATTGCTGCGGTCAGTTATATCAATACCTATCCTTTCATGCATGGGCTTGCTCAGCGGCCTCTGTCCTATCCCATAGACCTCAGCTTGGAGATTCCTGCAGAGTGTGCCCGCAAAGTGTTGGCCGGTGAAGTGGATCTTGGACTCATTCCTGTAGCGGTGATTCCGCTGCTCAACGAGGCTCACATCATCTCCGATTTCTGCATTGGTGCCGATGGCGCGGTCGATTCTGTATGTCTCTTCAGCGAGGTGCCTTTGGAAGAAGTGACCGAAGTACTGCTCGATTTTCAGTCGCGCACATCGGTTCAGCTGATGCGTGTTCTTGCATCAAGGCATTTTCATATCACCCCGAAGTGGACCAATGCTGCCGAAGGGTACATCGGACATATAAAAGGTACAACAGCCGGAGTGGTGATCGGTGACCGGGCTTTTCCGCTGCTCCATCGGTTTCCAGTGGTCATAGACCTTGCGTTGGAATGGCAGCACCTTACCGGGCTGCCGTTCGTATTTGCTTGCTGGGTTAGCAATAGGGTCTTGCCCGCAGATTTCATTGCCCAGTTCAACGAGGCACTTCGCTATGGGGTCGACCATCGCGAAGAGGCCGTTCGCCAGCGTATCACCCATGATGTGCACGCCATGATACGTTATGTGAATAACAATATCTCCTACGGGTTTGACGCGCGCAAGCGTCAAGCATTGGAACTCTTCACACGTTGGTCGGCCGAGTTGTGACCGTTGGAAAGAAACCCATGTTCCATTGTCTTCACTTTTCTTAAAACGCTACTTTAGTCCACCATCATAACCACTCAGATGAAAAGAAATATTACGCTAATTGCCCTTGCGTTCGTCTTCGGAATCGCACAGACCAACGCACAGGTGTCGGGCAGCCCTGATGTTATAAGGATGTCTCAGGCCAAGAGCCGCATTTCTGAAGGCGACTACCAAGGCGCATTGGAGATATACAAGCAACTATACACGGCCCACGGCACCAACCCATTGCTCAATTTCCGTATTGCAGAGAGCTATATAGCGCTCAATCAGGGAAAAGACGCAATGGCCTATGTGGACAAGGCACGCGAATTGGATCCCAACGTGGACAAGGAATTGGAGTATCTCGCAGCCCAGGCATATCGTGCCGTTGGCAAGCAGACGGAGGCTCTTGCCCGCCTGGACGTCTATCTTAAACAAGAGAAACTGAAAAAGGAGGATGTGGACAAAGCCGAAGCGCTACGCTCCAAATGCAATACCACCTTGGAATTGATGGCAAAGCCAGTGAATGTCAAAATTGCGAACGCAGGCAATGGTATCAATTCTGCCGACCATCACGATTATCATCCGTCCATCACTGCCGATGGCAAGATCATGGTGTTCACATCTCGCAGACCTACCGATGAAAAAGCCCCTAAGGACAATTTCGATGAGGATTATTACGAAAAAGTGTTCATCACCTACTGGAGCGACAGTCTTAACGGTTGGGCACCGGCAGAACCGATACCCGGTAGCATTAACGAGAATGGCCGCCATGATGCATCACTCAGCATATCGCCCGATGGTCGTCAGGTGTTCCTATACAGAAATGAAGGCGGAGGCGACATATTTGTCAGTAAGACCCGTATTAATAAGGGTGCCAGCGATGCGATGGAAGCAGAGTCAGCAGACCTTTCGCGCCTTCTGAGTCTCAACAAGTGGGGCAATGCCATCTCATTAGGCAAGCCGGTAAATTCGAGCTATTTCGAAAGTTATGGTGCCATTTCTTCCGATGCCAATATGCTTTATTTCGCATCAGAACGCCCAAAGGGGCAGGGCAGTGGCGACATTTGGGTAGCTAAGCGTTTGGGTGGCAACGAGTGGGCCGCGCCTGTCAGCCTATTGGGCATCAATACGGTTGAGGATGAGAAGTCTCCGTTCATCCATCCTGATGGCAGAACCATATTCTTCAGCAGTCAAGGACATAGGAACATGGGCGGCTATGATATTTTTCGTTCTGTGCGTGGCGATGACGGCCGTTGGAGCGAACCTGAGAACCTTGGATATCCTATAAACACACCTGGCGATGAGTCGGATTTTGTTATCACTACCGATGGCAAAACAGCCTATTACTGCACCACATCAGAAGGGTCTCAGAAATACGACATCATGAAGATCGATTTGAGCAACTATAATGTGCTAGGTACTGATCTGGCTGCCGAGAAATCAGGATTGAGCATTCTGCGTGGCACAATTACCAATTCATCAGGTGCCGGAGTTGCCACGAAGCTGGTGTTTCAAGATCCGAATGGCGGCAGCATCCTTGCAGAAACAGAATCTGACGAGGATGGTGGTTATTTCATTGCTTTGCCGGGCAACAAGGAGTATGAGGTGATAGTAAATGCTCCCGCCTACGCATCATATCGCCATAAGCTGAGTCTAACGCTGGAGGCGGATGGAAGCACCAGAACAGTCAGTCACTCTATCATACTGAAAGGGAAGTAAACCAAGAGAGTTCACTAAAAACAAGAGATCCGAAACAGCTCATTGAGCTGTTTCGGATCTCTTGTTTTGTGCTGTTACTGTAGGTCCTCTGCCGACCTGTCTGAATCACTGATAGCTGGTGCTATCGGATACCTTGGTGAGCTCTTTGCCTTTGATCAGGCTATCCAAGTAGCGTTCAAAGCCGATAAGGTCGCGAGGTGCATTCTCTCCATTGAGAACGCTTTTCTGTTTCCCATCGATATTCACCGAGGTAAGGCATTTTGGAAAATCAGGCACTGGAGTAGGGTAGGCGTCTTCCAATTTGAAATAGCCTACATCCTTCACCATTTGGCGTATGCCATTCAGTTCATCTTCAGACAGAAGCGTGGTGTAAGTGCCGATGCTGTCCACAAAACGCTTGCCTACATACTTCACTTCGCCATTGTCATAGAACGTGGCCTTGTACATCGGGCATTTGCCGAAACACGAAGTGCGCTCTATGGTGGCCATCGCAACAGGGCCGCTCATTTGTACTGCTGTCTGTTCGACTTTACTCGGTTCCGTAACGGGCGTAGAAGCCTGTTCTTTGCTCTTGCAGCCTACCGCAACCACGCAGGTCATGGCCAATGCCGCAAGCGCAGATCTCGGGACGATGAAATTGGAATTTCCTTCGCTCATTTCTTCTTCCCTTTTGGAGCTTCGTAGCCACGTTGCTTGGCCATGTCCTCCAACCGTTTCTGGAAGCCCGATTTCTTCACTGGCTTGGTCTTGTTCTCCTGTATCTGTGCATGCAGTTTCTTATCATCCACCAGATATTGGAACAGATACTGCTGCCCGAAGGTGACCATGTTGGCCAAGAAATAGTAGTAGCTGAGGCCAGATGCGTAGCTGTTGAACCAGAACAGCATCATGAACGGCATAAGGTACATCATCCACTTCAACTGCTCCATCTGCGGATTGCCCGCGCTCATGGCCATGTTCTTGTGCGTATAGATGATCGTACTTATGGTCATCAGGATGGTGAACAGACTCACATGGTCACCATAGAAAGGAATGGTGAACGGCAGACTCATGATGCTGTCGTAGCTGCTCAGGTCATCGGCCCAGAGGAACGCTTCCTGCCGAAGTTCGATAGACGCAGGGAAGAAGTTGAACATCGCGATGAGTATCGGCATCTGGAACAGCATCGGCAGACAGCCACCAAGCGGGTTTACGCCCGCCTTGCTGTAGAGCGCCATGGTGGCCTGTTGCTTGGCCATCGGGTCGTCCTTGCCTTCAAACTTGGCATTCAGCTCATCGATCTCTGGTTTCAGCACCTTCATTTTGGCTGAGCTGAGATAGCTCTTGTAGGTGAAGGGCGCCAGTACCAACTTCAAGAGAAGCGTGAGAATGAGGATGATGATGCCGTAGCTCCATTCGGTAACGCTCAACAGATTGAACACCGGGATGACCATATACTTGTTCACCCATCCGAATATGCCCCAGCCGAGTGGAATCATTGATTCCAGGCCAAGGTCGTATGCCTTCATGGTCTTGTAATGGTTGGGGCCGAAGTAGAACTGCAGCGCTACCTGTTCCATGGGCTGATGCGCATAAGGCAGCGTTATCTTGGCTTCGCAGGTCTTTACCACGGTGCTGTCGGCCTCGTTGGTAATGGTCGCGATCTCCGTTGGTGGCTCCAATCCCTTCTCGGCAATGAGCACCGCGCTGAAAAACTGTTGTTTGAACCCCACCCATTGCAATCCGGTCTTGAGGCTTTCGGCCTCGTCCTCCATTTCGTTCAAATAGTCAACTTCCTCATCGTTGAAACGATAGTAGATGGTGCTTTTGTCGCGCTGTGCCTGTAGGCTTTTCTCTTGCGATGGAAGTTCGTTGCGCCAGTGCAGGTCGATGGAGGTAGCATTGCGTTCCACCAACTGATCGAGACCGACAAAGTTGATGTCGAAATCGATCATGTAGTCGTTGCCTTTCAGCGTATAGACGAATTCCAAGTAGCGGCCATCTCCTGCATTGAGGCGCATGTTGAGGCTCTTGGCACCATCGCCAGAGACGGTGAGTCCATCTGCTGAAGGCTCGAAATAGAGGTCCTGTGTAGAGATTCTTCTGTTCTGCGAGAAGAAGTCAAGCGAGAAACGGTTGTCTTCACCATCAAAGAGGAGCAATGGCAGCGAATCGTAGGTCTGATAATCTTTCAGTTGCACAGAAATGGGGCGGCCACCCTTGCGACTGACGTTGATGCGCAACACATCATTCTCCAGTACAATAATGCCATCCTCACCCGCTACGGCTTGGCCAAAGGCTCCGAATTCTGCCTCCAATGCTGCTTGACGGGCGGAGTCTGAAAGCGTGGTGTCCAGTTGAATCTTGGCAGCAATGGCCGTTGTGGTATCGGCAATGGCCTCTTTCACAACGGTGATCTCTTGCGCCTGCTGTTGCTCAATTGCTACTGCGGCCACTGAATCGCTCTTGCGCTTGGCTGCCGCGATCTGCTCTTCCGAGGGCTGATTCCAGATGCTGAATCCTACGAAAATGAGGAGTATCAGCGATAGCCCAATGGCCGAGTTCTTATCCATGCATCAATGATTTTGGGGGCGCAAAGATAGGAACGTGAATGAGGCGGGAACGGTCGTTTCAGTCCTTAAAAATGATGGACGAAATTTGGGTTAGAATGAACAAAAAAGTTACTGGAAATCAGATTCCCACTTGCTTCATCGCCATCTCTACGAACTTGACGAACAGCGGATGAGGCCGTGCCACAGTGCTCTTATACTCGGGGTGATACTGTACACCCACAAACCAAGGATGGTCTTTCAGTTCAACGGCCTCCACCAGACCTGAGTCCGGATTGATGCCCGTAGTGAGCATCCCCGCATTCTGATAGTCTTTCAAGTAGGAGTTGTTGAACTCATAGCGATGGCGATGGCGTTCGGTTATGTCCGATTCGCCATAGGCTTCCGCAAGTCGGCTCCCTTTGGTCAGATGGCATGGATATGCACCCAAACGCATCGTGCCGCCTTTGCGGGTTATCTTCTTTTGCTCTTCCATAATGGCAATGACCGGATGAGCAGTCTTTCCATTCATTTCTGTGCTGTTGGCGCCTTTGAGATTGAGTACGTGTTGCCCGAATTCGATAACTGCACACTGCATTCCGAGACATATCCCAAAATAGGGGACCTTCTGTTCGCGGGCATAGCGGGCAGCCTGTAATTTCCCTTCTATACCACGGTCTCCAAAGCCTGGAGCTACAAGAATACCGCTAAGTCCAGCTAGTTTTTCGCCCGCATTTTCAGCGGTAATGTGCTCACTATGTATCCATTTAACATGAACACGGCAATTGTTGGCCACACCTGCGTGGATTATAGCTTCAGCGATGGACTTGTAGGCATCTTTCAACTCTACATATTTGCCCACCAGACCAATGGTCACTTCGCTCACCGGGTTTTTGAGTTTCGCGATAAAATTCTTCCAGGCCACTAGTGTAGGCTCCGCTCCTTTTTTCAAATTGAGTTTGCCGAGCACTACCGTGTCCAGCTTCTCTTTTTGCATCAACAAAGGAACATCGTAGATGCTTTCTGCATCGAGCGATTCGATTACAGCATCCTGTGTCACATTGCAGAACTGCGCAATTTTGAACCGCTGCTCTTTCGGGATGGCCCTATCCGCACGGCAAACAAGGATGTCTGGCTGAAGGCCGCTTTCCAAAAGTGTCTTTACGGAGTGTTGGGTTGGTTTGGTTTTCAGTTCGCCAGTAGTGCTGAGGTAAGGCAGCAGCGTGAGATGGATGACCAGATGATTGCCTGCTCCCACTTCCCAATTGAACTGACGCACCGCCTCTATATAAGGTAGCGACTCGATGTCGCCCACCGTGCCACCTATCTCAGTGATCACGATGTCAAAATCACCCGTCTCGCCCAGCAAGCGTATCCTCCGTTTTATCTCGTCTGTGATATGAGGAATAACTTGAACCGTCTTTCCAAGGTAAGCACCTTCGCGCTCGCGGTTTATCACAGTTTGGTAAATGCGGCCAGTGGTCACGTTATTGGCCTGACTGGTGGCAACACCCAGAAAACGCTCGTAGTGCCCCAGGTCGAGGTCGGTCTCAGCACCGTCCTCTGTTACAAAACACTCACCGTGCTCGTAAGGATTCAACGTGCCAGGATCGACATTGATGTATGGGTCCAGCTTTTGAATAGTGACCCGATAGCCCCGCGCCTGCAAAAGCGTGGCGAGCGAGGCGGAGATGATGCCCTTTCCCAACGAGGAAGTTACGCCACCTGTGACGAAAATGTACTTTGTTCCCGGCATTTTAAAGGAGTTGATACCTGCCTACGCAGATGTAAGACCGGAGGACAAAACTAAGCATAACCGCTACCTGAACCAGAATCACGTTCTAATGATTCTCGTCAACTTCTCAACAAAGGCAACATAAGGGTTGATGTCCTTAACAGTTGGGTAACGTTTGACGAATGCCATAAGTTGTACTTTCGGCAGCACCAAAGGGCTGCATGAAGGCAACGTTACTTTCCTTTCTTCTTATTCTTGTAACGGGTTCGGCCTTCGCACAGGGGAGCGATTTTCCGTTGGGAGCACGCTCTGCAGGCATGGGCAATGCATCGGTCTGCCTGACTGATATCTGGGCGGTTCATCACAATCAGGCGGCACTTGTAGGGCTCGAAATGGCCGGGGCAAGCGTTTATTATGAGAACCGCTTTCTGCTTTCGGATCTCAACCTACAGGCGGCTACGTTTGCCATTCCAACAAGCAAGTTGGGCACGTTTGCTGTCAGTTACTCCCGGTTTGGAAACACGCTTTACAACCAGAGCCGCTACGGATTGGCCTATGGTAAAAAACTGTTCCCGTTCCTATCTATTGGCTTGCAGCTCAGTTACCTCAACACGCATCTGGCCGAAGGCTATGGCGACCGCCACAGCTTTGTGGCCGAAATTGGATTGCTGTCGCAGATAACGCCCAAGCTGCGAGCGGGCTTCCATGCCTACAACCTCACGCGTACAGTGCTTTCGGAAGGCAATGACCAGCGGGTGCCGATGAATTTCCGCCTTGGATTGCAATACGATTTCTCCAAAAAAGTGCGCATGGCGGTGGAGGTGGAAAAAGACCTTGAACTGGATCCCATGCTCAAGGTGGGCATAGAGTATCTGCCCGTGGAGAAATTCGCCATCCGAATTGGTATGGGCACTCTGCCATTGCACATGGATCTAGGATTCGGACTTCGTCTCAAGAACTTCCACTTCGACATCGCGGGTTCGGTGCATCCCGTGCTGGGCTTTTCGCCAAAGGCATCGTTGGCGTATCAGTTCAATGTGTTGAAGAAAAAGGGGTAAGGTTGGAAATGGAGACCTCAGTCGATAGACCATAGTCCGCATCATCTCGAAATAGCAACTACAGAATCCTTCTTTTCTAGTTGAAAAAAGCCCTTACATATCTGCTCGGTTTCTTCCTGCTGATGGCAGGAGTGACAACTGCTTGGGCTCAGGACGAGAACGATTCCCGCAAGAACCTCATGATTGAGGTACTCGTTGAGACCATTGCCGAGCAGGCGGGTGAAAACGATGAGAACATAGACTACAACACCCTAGTGGACGACCTGCTGCTTTTCAGTGAGAAGCCGCTTAACCTGAACACCGCCACGCTTGATGATCTGCAACGCCTCGTAATTCTCAATGACATTGCCATGACGAGTTTCTTGGCGCACCGCGAGGCGCATGGCAAACTGTTGAACATTTTGGAATTGCAGGGCATAAAGGGATTTACCCCACAGGTCATCCGCACCATCATGCCATTCGTTGTGGTGACTGACGACCCGCTTGGCCGATTCAATTTCAAGAACATGTGGAAGGAAGGCCGTCATGAGCTGGTGGTGCGCTACGAGCAGACCATTGAGGAGAAGAAAGGCTATACCGAAATTGAGGACAGCCTCTTGGCCGAAAGCCCCAATAGTCGCTACTTGGGTGATCCTTTCAAACTCTTTGCACGTTATCGTTTTCAGTCCACAAACCGCGTAAGCTGGGGCGTGACCATGGAAAAGGATGCAGGCGAGGAGTTCTTCACCGGAACCCAGAAACAGGGGTTCGATTTTTACAGTGCACATCTTTTCCTCCGCAACATTGGCGTGATAAAAGCACTGGCAGTGGGTGATTTTCAGGCGCAATTCGGGCAGGGACTCACGTTCACCAGCGGGTTGGCATTCGGCAAATCGGCCAATGGCGTTGGGATAAAACGAAATGCTCAAGGACTGCGGCCCTACACTTCTGTGGACGAGAACCGCTTTCTGCGCGGTGGTGGCGTTACGCTGGGATTCTGGAAACTTGAGGTGACGGCATTTGCATCTTACAAACCGCTGGACGCCAACCTGAGCGCATCAACGGACACGCTTACGGAAGTAGAGGAACAAGTTAGTTCCATCTTCAGCAGTGGATTTCACCGCACTCCGGGCGAGTTGGGGGATAAGGGCGCATTGGACGAGATCATCTATGGCGGCAATGTGAACTTCCGTGGGAAACGATTGCAGGTGGGAATCACAGGGGTTGGCTATCAGTTTTCGAAAGTGTTTTCGCGCAGCGCAGACATCTACAATACTAATGAGTTCCGGGGCAAACAGAATAGCAATTTCGGTCTTGACTACAGTTACATCTACCGCAATTTCAATTTCTACGGGGAGTTCAGCATGAGCCAGAATCTTGGTTTTGCCACCACGCATGGAGTGCTCATGACCCTCGACCCGAAAGTGACCGTGGCGCTGATGATGCGCCATTTGGAGGCCGACTATCAGGCACTCTACGCCAATGCGGTGACGGAGAACTCGCGGATGAACAACGAAACGGGCTATTACTTCGGTGTGAGTCTCAATCCCTTCAAGAGCTGGTATGTCACGGGTTATTTCGACCTGTTCCGGTTCCCATGGCTGCGCTATCAGGTCAATAGTCCATCGTATGGTTATGAAGGTATTGCGCAACTAAGTTATCGCCCTTCACGCAACTTGGATATCTCGTTCCGATTCCGCCAGAAGAACAGGCAGATCAACGAGTCTGCTGAGGACAACACCGATCCGATCCGTTACATTGAGGATGAGAAGCGCACATCCTATCGTTTTCATCTGAGTTATAATCTCAGCAAGTCGTGGTCGCTGCGCAGCCGGGTGGAGTACTCGCGCTACAGACGAGGCGGAGGCGAGGTGGAGCAGGGGTTCATGGTCTATCAGGATGTGATATTCAAACCGATGAGTTTCCCGCTCTCGTTTTCTACGCGGCTGGTCTATTTCGACACTGAGACCTACAATGCCCGTATCTACGCGTATGAGAACGATGTGCTGTATGCCTATTCATTCCCAGCATACTACTATAAAGGCGCGAAGTTCTATATCAACCTACGGTATGATGTCACGCGCAATATCAGTCTATGGTTCCGGGTCTCCAATCTGTTCTACTCCGACCGCGATGTCATCGGGTCCGGACTGGAGGAGATAGACGCAAGGCACCGCACGGATGTGAAGGTGCAGGTGAGGTTCAAGATTTGAAACAGACAGAATCGGGAATGATGTCCCGCTATATTTGCCGTCCTTAAAACCGGCCTGATGGTGGCATTTGATAATACAGAGATCGCTTTTTCGGGCCGAAGTGATGCTGAACTCAGCCGAGCCGAATTGTTGTTCAAATTGGTAGGTAGTCCAACTTTGGTCAAAGTGGGAAAATCCGCTCTGGAGCTTGCATTATCCTTACATCTTCCCGTTTCTGGGATAATCCGCAGCACAGTTTTCAATCATTTTTGTGGTGGGGAGAGTATTGCCGATTGCGAGAGTTCCATCGAAAGACTCCACAAGGCAGGAATCTTCACACTGCTGGATTACTCAGCCGAAGGCAAATCGACCGAAAAGGATTTTGATCGAACATGTGAGCAGGTGGTCATGACCATTATTCGTGGTAGCGAAGATGCCCGAATACCATTCGCAGTGTTCAAGGCCACGGGTTTGATGCGGGCATCGCTCCTGGAGAAGGTGAGTACAGGCAAAGCCCTCGAGCCACACCAAAAGGTGGAGTGGGACAGCGCCATGAGCCGTGTGCGGAGGATATGTCAGTCAGCAAGTGACAATAAAATGCCCGTGCTTGTTGACGCTGAAGAAAGCTGGATACAACCTGCAATTGATGCTTTTGTAGTGCAAATGATGCGAGAGTTCAATCGTAATGAAGCCATCGTTTACAATACCTATCAGCTATATCGCACTGACCGTTTGGCATTTCTCAAGCAAGACCACGCGAATGCAAAGGCTCAAGGATATCTGCTCGGAGCAAAATTGGTGCGTGGTGCTTACATGGAAAAGGAACATGATCGTGCCAGGAAGAAGGGATATCCTTCTCCGATACATACTACAAAATCGGCTACAGATCTGGATTATGATGCTGCGGTGGAATATTGTTTAGATCAGGCCGATAGTGTTCGCCTTGTCATTGGTTCTCACAACGAGTCCAGTTCAATGCTGGGCGCGAACCTGATGTTGGCTAAAGGGCTGGACATTAATGATAGGCGTGTTTACTTTTCCCAACTTTATGGTATGGGCGATCATATCAGTTACAACCTTGCACATGCGGGTCACAACGTGGTGAAATATGTCCCATATGGCCCTGTTAAACTGGTTATGCCTTATCTCATCCGCAGAGCAGAAGAGAATACATCTGTTGCAGGGCAGGTGGGTCGGGAGCTATCTCTTATACTGAAAGAGAAGCAGCGCAGGCGCGCCCAGCGATGAATCCTGTTGTCCAAGCTGCCTGAAAGTTGAATCCACCTGTAACTCCGTCCACGTCTATCACTTCGCCAGCAAAATAAAGCCCGTGTGTGTGCCGGCTTTCCATCGTGGTCATATTGATGTCTTCAAGCGAAACGCCTCCGCAGGTGACGAATTCCTCCTTGAATGTGGTCTTACCTTTAGCTGAATAGACATCATTCAGCAATATGTTCAGTAGTCGGTTCATAGGCTTACCTTGAATATCTGTCCATTTCGTCTCGGCATTTATCCCGGCTCTTTCAAGCAGAAACTGCCATAACCTAGAAGGCAAGCCTACGGGATTAGCATTGGATGATTGCTGTTGTGGATGCTTGGTCCGATGCAAATTCAATATTTCGCGGGCATTTTCCTCGTTTGTGATATTCAGCCAATTCACCTGAACATTGAAGGTGTAGGCCAACTCATAGAGTATTCTCGCTCCGAATGCCGAAAGTTTGAGAATGGCTGGCCCGCTCATGCCCCAATGTGTTATAAGCAGTGGGCCTTCAGTCTGTAATTTCTGTCCCTGAATACGCACCGAGACGGGATTGGCCACCACGCCCATCAGTTCGGTTATCCCCTCATTGGGCATATTGAATGTGAACAAGGATGGTAGTGGCGCAACAATGGTATGCCCAATATCATGGAGCCATGCATAAGCTGTCGGACTTGGGCTTCCGCCAGATGCAATGATGACACGGTCGGTATGCTCCACATGCCTCTCAGTAAAATGGATTGCAAAGCCATTTTCAAGGGGTTCCAGTCGTTGGATGGGTGATTGTTTACGGATCGTAACGCCCAATCGCTGCACTTCGGACATGAGACAATCGATAATGGTCTGCGATGAATCCGTGATGGGAAACATGCGGCGATCTGTCTCGGTCTTCAGTTGCACACCGCGCTCCGAGAACCATTGCACAGTGTCCAACGGGCCGAACTGCCCGAAACTTTTCTTCAATTGCCTATTGCCCCTTGGGTAGTGCGAGATCAACTCAGAAATATTGGAGCAGGAAGTCGTCACATTGCAACGCCCTCCGCCCGACACCTTCACTTTGGCCAACAGCTTGTCCGTCTTCTCATAGACGGTGACCACAGCTTCCGGACAATGAGCTTTGCAGGTAATCGCTGCAAAGAATCCAGCGGCTCCGCCTCCTATGACGGCTACGCGATGGGGCATGGTCTGCACTTATAACGGTTCATGCTGCGAAGATAGTGGAGTGACTCAGGGCAACCGATGGTTTCAATTCCGTTTAGGGATCATGGGCGTAGTGTCACGTCTTCGGTAATTCATAATTTGGCCGCTGATGCCAAGCAGTTCGTTGCATTTTTTTCAAAAGAACAAGTTCCGAAAGGTGTTCACCACCTGCATAGCGATCTTGTGTGCAATTACCGTCCATGCTCAGGAGAATTGTGCAAACGGGATTGATGACGATGGCAATGGACTTATAGACCTTAATGACCCGCTATGTGTCTGTGAAGGATTTTCCAATACCACGGGAGCACAATCGCTTATCCCCAACAGTTCTTTTGAGGATTACAATTCCTGCCCTAACAGTTACAGCCAAGTCAGTAGGGCCACAGGATGGATACAGGCTACCGAGCCTACATCAGATTATATGAACACCTGCG